>CAZRLI010000001.1:0-29058 GCA_964600535.1 uncultured Steroidobacteraceae bacterium
TCCTCTTCAAGAAGGGCATCCCGGAAGAAGTGCACATCGAGGACGTCAAGCAGGTCAACGGCCAGTGGTACGTCGCCGGCACTTCGGGCGTGGTGCTGGTCGTCTGCGGTCTCGGCTCGACGATGCGCCAGGCGCAGGCCCAGGCCTATGCCCGCATCCGCAACATCATGATCCCCGACATGTACTATCGCGACGACATCGGCGAGCGCTGGTTCGAGGACCACGATCGCCTGCACACCTGGGGCTACCTGCGCGAAGTGTGATGAGCGGCCGCTTCGATCGCGCCTACTACGAGCGCTACTACCGCGACCCTGCGAGCAGCGTCACCTCGCGCGCCGAGATGAATGCCCGTGGCCGGCTGATCGGCGCCTGTGCGCAGCACATCGGCCTGCCGGTGAAGCGCATGCTCGATGCCGGTTGCGGCGTGGGGCTGCTGCGCGCACCGCTCCGGCGTGCGCTGCCGCAGGCGGTGTACACCGGCATCGACGTGAGCCCGTACCTCTGCGGCCGGTACGGCTGGACGCAATCCTCGATCGAGGGTTACCGGCCGACGCGGCCATTCGACCTCGTCGTCTGCTACGACGTGCTGCAATACCTCGACGACGCGCAGGCGCCGCGCGCGCTCGCGAACCTGGCGCGCCTGTGCCGTGGCCTGCTCTACTTCAGCGCACTCACGGCCGCCGACTGGCGCCAGAACTGCGACCAGTCGCGCACCGACCGCGCCGTGCACCTGCGGCGCGGCGAGTGGTACCGGGCACGCCTGCGGCGCCATTTTCGCGAGATTGGCGCCGGCTTCTGGCTGCGAAGGACTGCACCGCTGCCGCTGTGGGAGCTCGAAACCGCGGGCCCGCCGGCACGCGGGTGATGGCTCACGTCGCCGTGAGGCCGAGTATCGCGCAGTAGCGCTCGTTGCAATCGGCGCAGCGGCCCTGCGAGCTGCACCAGCGCAGGCTCTTGCCGTCGACGCGACCCCAGAAGTGGCCGGCTTCGTCCGCGTCGAGCTCGCGCAGCAGCGCGAGGAAGCTGCGGTTCGGCCCGCCGCCGACGGCGCGCCAGTGACCGGCCTCGTCAAGGGCATGGATCCGCCAGTCGCCGTGGGCCGCGTTGAAGCGGAACTGCGCGATGGCGAGCAGCGAGTGCGTACCGGGCACGCCGCAAAAAGGCCGGATCTCGCATACGGTGACCCGATCCGCCTCGATGCGGTAGCCTAGCTGCACCGGATGGCGCGCACGGGGCGGGCAGATGCGCGCGCAGTACCGTGCCAGCAACCGGTCCACGAGGCGAGCAGTGTGCAGCGGGATGTGCGTCACGACCGCGAATTTAACGTCATTCCGGGCTGGAGGGGGATGCTCCTGGCCGGCGCGGTGCTGCTGGCCGGCTACCAGTGGGCGCAGTCGCGCCCGATCGAGCGTCGCCCCGGCGTGATCGCAGCCGACGAGCCCGCGCAGACGGTGCTCGACGCGATCGAGTCCCTCGATGCAGGCCACGACTATCGCCTGACACCGCGTGCGCGCTTCAGTGCGGTCGTACGCGTGCTCGCACGCGAGCGCTACTACATCGATGCGCTGGCGCCGGTCGCGCCGGTGGACCTCGCGGTCGGCTGGGGGCCGATGTCGGACAGCAGGGTCCTTGCGGCGATCGAGATCTCGCAGTCAAACCGCTTCTACTACTGGCACGCCGATGAATTGCCCCTGCCACGGGGCGAAATCGAATCGCATTCGGCGAACTGGCACATCGTGCCGGCCAGCGCGGCCGTCAACCGGGTGCTGCGGGGCGTGCGCGTGGGGGACGTGGTGCGGATCGAAGGCGAGCTCGTCGACGTGGACGGGCCCGACGGGGGCGCCGCGCGCACCTCGCTGCGGCGCGATGACACCGGCGCCGGTGCCTGCGAGATCATCCTCGCGCGGTCGCTTGCGATATCCTAGCCGCATGATCGCCAGCCTTTCGGGCGTGCAGGCCCTCAGGCCCGTGACCGGACCCCTCAACCTGGTCCTCCAGGGTCGCGAAGTCGGCACCTGCTCGAACGCGACCGAGGTCGCATTCGCGGGCGCCGCCGGCGACGTACCCGACGACCTCGAGTACGCTGAAATCCAGCCCGCTGGCGCAGCGGCAGGCGCGTGGTCGGTGCGCACCGCACGCGGCGAGTTCATCGTGCACGCGCGCAGCATGCACCTGCACCGCGACGTGTCGATCGCGCTGCGAACCCTGTTGCCGCGCCAGGAACCGCCGCGGCTGCGCCGGCTCGCCTGGAGGTGGTTGCCGGCCATCGCCGGCTCGCCGGTTGGCCGCCGGCTGCTGCTCGCGGTGCGAGGGCGCTGACACGCCGGCAACATCTGGTGCGCCAGGCATCCTCAATCGAACCGAGTACTCATCCTTGTTACTCTCCTGACGCCTGGGGACCTGGCCGGATCCATTCGCCAGGGAAGTGCCGAGGTCGGCGAATGGTCGTGGTGACCGCGGAATTCCCCGGCGCGGGTTGGCAGACGGCGGAGCGAATTCGGGGTGTCATGACCCGGTTCCCCGGGGCAGCTTGAACGACTGAAGGCAATGCGCCATGAAATACAGCAAGCGCGACGCGAAGGATCATGCGCGCCGATACCTGAAAGGGATCTGGGCCGCGGCCCTGACGCCGTTTGGCGCTGATCTTCGGCTGAGTGAAGAGGGCTTTCGCCGGAATCTTCGGCACTGGATCGACGATCTCGAGATCGATGGCTTCTTCGTCGCCGGCAAGCAGGGCGAATTCTTTTCCCTGAGCGTCGCGGAACGGAAGCGCACGTTCGAGCTGGCCGTGGAGGAAACCAGGGGCCGCGCGCGCACCATCATGTCCTGTTCCGACCAGAACCTCGATGTCGTGCTCGATCTCGCCAGGCACGCCAAGGCCGTCGGCGCCGATTTCATCGTGGTCCACGCCCCGGTGCTGCATTTCGTCACGCTGCCGGATGACACCCTCTACGAGTACTACAAGTACATCAGCGAACAGATCGATATCGGCATTGCCATGTGGAGCCACCCGGACAGCGGGTACCTGATGTCGCCTGAGCTGTGTGCGCGAATCGCCGAGCTGCCCAATATCGTGGCGATCAAGTACAGCGTGCCCCGCGACATGTACAAGCAGCTGACGGAAATTGCCGGAGACAGGCTCATCGTAAGCAGCTCCTCGGAAGAGGAGTGGCTCGACAATATCCTGGAGCTCGGCTGGAGCGTCTACCTGTGCTCGAGCCCGCCGTACCTGTTGCAGAGCGCCAAAGACAAGAGAATGCGGCAGTACACCGATCTGGCCATGAGTGGCAGGGGCGAGGAGGCCAGGAGGGTAAGAGATAGCCTGGCGCCGGTTCGCCAGGCGCTGCGGGATTCGCGCCCGGGTGGCAAGGCCCACGCGCAGCAGAAATACTGGCAGGAACTGCTGGGACAGGCCGGCGGCCCGGTGAGGCGACCCCTGCTGCAGCTCACGGACGAAGAGCGCGAGCGCATTCGCCACGCATTCAACAACTGCGGCCTCAGGGTGTAACTTTCTCGACGCGGGTCGCCTCCAGTGGACCCCGAGGAATTGAGCCATGAACCTGAAGTACGGACTGCCCAGGAACCTGCTGGGCTGGGTTGACGCCAACCGCGCCCGCCTCAAGCCGCCGGTCAACAACGCCGCGCTCTACCCGGACGGCAACTACATCATCAACATGGTGGGCGGCGGTAACACGCGCACCGACTTTCACCACAATCCGACCGAGGAGATCTTTCACCAGATCAAGGGTACGGCCTACATCGAGATCTGGGATCGCGGCAAGTTCGACCGCGTCGACCTCAGGGAAGGTGATGTCTGGCTGATGGAGGCAAACCTGCATCACTCGCCGCAGCGCCCCGACCCGAACGGGCTGTGCTTCCTGGTCGAGCTCAGGCGCCCCAAGGGCGTGCTGGATTCATTCAACTGGTATTGCCCGCGCTGTGCGACCCTGGTGTGGGGCAGCAGCGTGGAGCTGCAGGACCTCGTGGCGGACCTGCCGCGTACCTTCGAGGTCTTTTATGCCCTGAATGACACCGAGCGCACCTGCCGGCACTGCGGCACCGTTCACCCGGGGCGCGACTACGCTGCCTGGCATGCCATCCGCACAGCCAACCCCTGAGAACGGGCCCTGGGGCCGGTGAGCGACACCCAACGACAGTCCGGCAGCACCGTGCACAAGGATGTGGTGCTGGTCGGGTGCGGCGCGATGGCCCGCTTCGTCTTGCGCGGCGTCGCGGGCGATGCCGCTATCCGCATCTCGAAGGTACTGGTCAGGCCGGAGAGCCTGGCTGTCGCCAGGGGCCTTCTGCCGTCCGGTACGGCTGCCATCACTTCCCTGGACGAGCTGCAGGTTGCCCCGGACCTCCTTCTCGAGCTCGCCAGCCACGCTGCAGTGGCTGCAATCATTCCCCAGGCGCTCGAGCGAGGATTTCGAGTGGTCATCGCATCCACCGGTGCACTGGCGGATGATCGACTACGGGAGCAGGTGATCCGCAGCGCGTGCCGCGGCGGTACGCAACTGGGGCTCTTGCCGGGCGCCATCGGCGCCCTGGACGTGCTCTCGGCGCACCGGGAAGCGGGGCTTGAAAGCGTTCTCTACACGGGCACCAAGCAGCCGACGGCGTGGCGAAACACGCCTGCGGCCGACCGGCTGGACCTCGGGCGGATCGAGTCGCCGGTGACGATTTTCGAAGGCACAGCCCGGGATGCGGCCTTGCTTTACCCCCGGAATGCGAACGTGGCCGCAACCCTGGCCCTTGCAGGCATGGGTTTCGATCTAACGCGGGTACGGCTGGTTGCCGATCCGGGCGCAAGCGCGAGCATCCACAGAATAGAGGCGACTTCCGCGGCGGGAAGGTTCTCCGTTGAGCTGGCCAGCGAACCCCTTCCGGACAACCCCAGGACTTCCGCCGTGACCGCTTACAGCGCCCTGCGCTTGCTGCGAAATCTCGTGGAACCGCTCTGCCTCTGAGCCCTGCCTTGCGCCTACGCCGGGTGGCGTGCCGCGATGTTCCTGCCGACGGTCCTCAGGCAGCCCAGGAAAGCGGCCGCGGCCGGGGGTAATGTGCCCGTCGCGCGCATGATCACTCCCACCGGACGTACCGTCCCCTTGAGCCTCACGGGCAGGATGGATATGAGACCGTGGTCCACGTCATCCAGCGCAACCTGCATCGGCAGTACGCCGATGTAGTCCGTCTGCCTGATGAGTGACCGGTTCGCGGTGGTCGACATGGATTCGATGACGTTGAGCGGCAATGGCAGTCCCGCCGCATCGAACGCCCTCTCGACTTGCCGCCGCAATGCCGTCTCCGACACCGGCATCAGCCAGGGTTCGTCATAGAGGTCCCGCAGTGCGAGGCGCTTCCTCTTCGTGAGCGGATGCCCGGAGCGGACGACCAGGCAAGCGGGTTCCGAATAGAAGCGTTCGTAACGCAGGTAGCGCGTTCTTCCGACTTCCGGAAGCCGCCCCAACACGAAGTCGATATCTCCTGCGGTCAGTGCAGGCAGCAGCACATCATAGGTTCCCTCGAGGACGGTGATCGCGATCCTGGGGCGGTCCTTCTTCAGCATCGCCATCGCCTCCGGCAGCAGCCGTGCCGAGCCCGACAACAGAGTGCCCACGTAGACGTGACCACTGTATCCGCTACTCAGGTTGTCCAGTTCTTCGGCGCAATGGCGCAGCTGCGCCAGGATGATCTTCGCGTGCCGACTGAATATTTCGCCGTAAGGTGTCGCGTTCAATCCGCGATTGGTCCGCTCGAAGAGGGGCAGGCCGAGCGTCCCCTCGATATCCTTCAACGACTTCGTGACGGCGGGCTGGGTCAGGTTCAGGTGGCGCGCCGCCTTCAGGATGCTGCGCTGGTCGTAGACCTTCGCCACCAGTTCCAGATGGCGGAGGCGAAGCTTCCGGGCAATCCAGCGCTCGAGTCGTTGATTTGACATCCTGGGTACTTGCGATCGCCCATCTTCTTCGACGGAGCCCCGCAACCTGGCGAGGTATCGTCCGCTGCCGGCGGCGGAGCGGGAAACGCCCGCGCAGGGCCCGTGAAGCCACATTGTTGTGGCGGCGGGATCGCCCGTCAAACATCCTGGCTGGCCCGAAGCGCGGCAGTCCCGTGCAGGACAGCGCACGTCCGCAGCCCGGCTGGTATCACTGTCTCCCATACCAGCGCGGGTTTAATTCATTGGATCCTGTCGTCGCCGCGTGCAAGTCTGGCGGCCTGAAGTCCGGAGCCGCGAGGCGAGCGATGAATGCCTATCCGGAGTTGCGCCTGTACATCGACGGGCAATGGCGCACGGCCCGCAATGAACTGCCGGTCCTGAACCCGGCAACGGAAGAGGAGATCGGGCGTGTCCCTCATGCCGATGAGGGCGACCTCGACGATGCACTGGAGGCCGCCGCAAGGGGGCTCAGGACATGGCGCCAGGCTCCTCCATCCGAGCGCGCCGGGGTCCTGCGGAAGGCCGCTGCGCTCATGCGCAAGCGACAGGAGGAAATCGCGTCGGCGATTACCGCAGAGCACGGCAAGCCGCTGGGCGAAGCCAGGCTCGAGGTCATCCGTGGCTGTGAATTCCTGGAATGGGATGCGGGCGAAGCGACCCGCACCTATGGGCGCGTGATACCCAGCGCACCGGGCATCAAGTACATCGTGCACCACGAGCCCATCGGGACAGTGGCCGCCTTTTCGCCCTGGAACTTCCCGATGAGCCAACCTTGCCGGAAGATCTCGGCTGCGATCGCCGCCGGTTGCTCCATCATCCAGAAGCCTGCCGAAGAGACGCCTGCCGGTGCCCTGCACATTGCGAGGGCGCTCCACGATGCGGGCCTCCCCCCGGGCGTGTTGAACATGGTGTTCGGCTCGCCCGGGCAGATCTCGGAGTATCTGATCAGACAGGACCAGGTGCGGCTGGTTGCATTCACCGGCTCCACGGCAGTCGGCAAGCATCTCAGTACCCTGGCCGCGCAACACATGACCCCCGTGTTGATGGAGCTGGGTGGCCACGCACCGGTGGTCGTGTGCGAAGACACCGATGTCCAGCCCGCAGCCATCAGCAGCGCGGAAAGAAAGATGCGCAATGCGGGCCAGGTCTGTACTTCGCCGACCCGCTTCTTCGTGCACGAATCCATATTCGAGGAGTACACGGACGCATTCGTGCGCCGTGCCGCGGGCTTGACCGTCGGCAACGGAGCGGGCGCCGGCGTGGAGATGGGCCCGCTCGCCAATCACCGCAGGATCGAAGCGCTCACCGAACTCGTGGAGAACGCGCGACAGTGCGGTGCCGAGGTCAGGACGGGCGGTCGCAGGATAGGCAACAAGGGCTACTTCTTTGAGCCAACGGTCCTGGCCAATGTGCCCGACGCTGCCCGGGTGATGCAGGTCGAGCCCTTCGGGCCGCTGGCGGTCATCAATCCCGTGGCGTCCCTGGACGAAGCCATCGAGAAGGCGAACTCCGTACCTTATGGCCTGGCCGCCTATGCTTTCACGAACCGGGTCGACTACGTCGACCGGATCGTCGACGGCCTGGAAGCCGGCAACGTGTCGATCAACACATTGGAGGCCTCGCTACCGGAAACACCCTTTGGTGGCGTCAAGTCCAGCGGTTATGGGCGTGAAGGCGGCATGGAAGGCCTGAGCCACTACATGATCGTCAAGAACGTCTCGCACAGCGTCTCGATTGTCTAGCCGGTCGGCATCGAGTAATCGGCTCCCGCGCGGATGCCGGTGGGCCAGCGCGAGGTGACGGTCTTCAGCCGGCTGTAGAAGCGCACCCCTTCCATGCCATACATGGAGGTATCGCCGAACAGGGAGCGCTTCCAGCCACCGAAACTGTGGAATGCGAGCGGCACTGGAATCGGTACGTTGATTCCGACCATGCCAACCTGGATCCTGGACGCGAACGTCCGGGCCGAGTCGCCGTCGCGCGTGAAGATGGCCGTGCCGTTGCCGAACTCGTGCGCATTGACCAGCTTCACCGCGGCATCAAACGTCGGCACGCGCGTGATCGTCAGCACCGGACCGAAGATCTCTTCACGATACACGCGCATGTTCACGGTGGCATTGTCGAACAGCGTGGGACCGAGGAAGTACCCGGGCGCGCGCGCCATTTCATGCTGCCGCCCGTCAACCAGCAATGTCGCGCCTTCCTTGACGCCCAGCTCGATGTACGCGCGCACTTTCTCGCGATGCTCGGCAGTGATCAGGGGTCCCATGTCATTGCTGTTGTCCGATCCCGGCCCGACCTTCAATCCGGCAATCCGTGGCAAGAGCCTTTCGAGCAGCGGTTCCGCGGAATGGCCGACCGCCACCACCGCCGATATCGCCATGCACCGCTCACCGGCGGAGCCGTAGCCCGCACCCAGCAGCGCATCGGCGACCTGATCCATGTCGGCATCCGGCATGACGACGAGGTGATTCTTGGCGCCGCCCAGCGCCTGCACCCGCTTGCCGTGTTGTGAGGCCGTGCGATAAACGTGCTCGGCCACCGGTGTCGAGCCGACAAAGCTGACCGCGGCGACGCGCGGGTCGCAGAGCAGCGCATTGACGGCCACATGATCGCCCTGCACCACGTTGAAGACGCCGGGCGGCAGCCCGGCCTCGCGCAGCAGCTCCGCCAGCTTGATCGAGCAACCCGGATCCTTCTCCGACGCCTTGAGGATGAATGTATTGCCGCAGGCAAGCGCCACCGGAAACATCCAGAGAGGCACCATTGCGGGGAAATTGAAGGGTGTGATGCCCACACAGACCCCCACCGGCTGCCGCATCGAATAGCAATCGACGCCGGTGCCGACCTGGTCCGAATATTCACCCTTGAGCAGATGTGGAATGCCGCAGGCGAAGTCAACGACCTCGAGCCCGCGCTGCAGCTCGCCCTTCGCATCGTGCAGGACCTTGCCGTGCTCCTCGGTGATGAGCGCTGCGATCTCGTCACGATCGCGCTCGATGAGGTTGCGCAGCCGGAACATGACCTGCGCACGCCGCGTCACCGGCGTCTGCGACCACGCCACGAATGCCGCCTCCGCTGCGGCCACTGCCGCGGCGACATCCGCTTCGTCGGACATGGCGACCTCGGCACACTGCGCGCCCGAGGAGGAGTCGAATACCGTGCCGGTTCGCCCGGATGACGACGGCTGTCGCTCGTCGTTGATCCAGTTCGCAACCAGCCGTGTGGGCTTCAATGCCTGTGCTTTCCCGGCCATGCTTCCTTCCGATTGCAGGCTCGGGTCGCCCCCTGGGGTGGAACCATCCGCGCAACGGGCTGATTGCCTGCACGATGCGATAGTCACCGTGCCCCCGGGACCGACTCGAATGCCTCCTGGGTGAAATCGAATCCCGGCCCTTGTAGCACTACGGGACTCGATGGTCGAGGCGGACTGCAGGTGTCGATACCCGGATCGGCCGGCCCCCGGCCCGACCGGGAGGCATGCTGACTTCCTGCCAGGATGCCGGATGAACGCGAGAGAGCCGATCGACCCGCTGCAGTGGTACGATCACGAGCGCGCCCGCGTGCAGTCAACAATGATGGCCCGTGCAACCTGGCGGCCGTTGGTCAGCAGCTGGCCGGCGCCACTGGGCGGGTATCGCGCGGCTGACGGAACGAACACAGGCATGACGACTCCCCGCATCCCGGTCACGGTGCTCACCGGCTTCCTCGGCGCCGGCAAGACGACCCTCCTCAACCGCATCCTTACGGAGCGCCACGGCAAGCGCATCGCCGTCATCGAGAACGAGTTCGGCGAGGTCGGCGTCGACCAGGCGCTCGTCATCGGCGCCGAGGAAGAGCTCTTCGAGACCAGCAACGGCTGCATCTGCTGCACGGTGCGCGGCGACCTGCTGCGCATCCTCGGCCAGCTCATGCGCCGCCGCGACAAGTTCGACTATGTGCTGATCGAGACGACTGGGCTCGCCGACCCCGGTCCCGTCGCTCAGACCTTCTTCCTCGACGACGAGCTGCGCGAGCAGTTCGTGCTCGATGCGATCGTCACGCTGGTCGATGCGCGCCACTTCGAGGGCCAGCTCGCGAGCGCGCGCGAGGCAGCCGAGCAGGTTGCGTTCGCCGACGTGATCGTGCTCAACAAGACGGATCTCGTTGACGAGGCGACGCTCGCGCGCATCGAGTCGCAGGTGCGCGGCATGAATGCCACGGCGCAGGTGCATCGCGCACGCAATGCCGACGTGCCGATCGGGCGCCTGCTCGGTCTCGGTGCGTTCGACCTGTCGCGCGCGCTCGCCGTCGACGAGTCGTTCCTCGAGCCGCAGTACCCGTTCGAATGGGCCGGCGTGTACGAGCTGGCGGCGGGCAGGCACGCGCTGCGGGCGGGAGCCGCGCACGATCACGGTCATGATCATGATCACGCGCACGCGCATGAACCCGAACATGACCACGGCCACGCAGGCGTCGCCGCGGCGCTGCTGGCCGTGGCCGCGGCGACCCGCGAGGCGCTCGACGCAGCGGTCGAGGATGCGGTGCGCGCGTTCGCCGAGCCCGCTGTCCCGGTCCCCTGCGGTGGTGCGCTGCGGCCTGCACCACACCGCTACCGGCTCGATCTTGCCCACGACGGTGCGCTGGCTACGCTCGAGATTCCGGCCGCTGGAGCCTACGCGCTCTTCCTGGAGCACAACCCGGCACACGGCCTGGCGCTCAGCCCCGCGCCCCGTGCGCAGCGCGCTTTCGCGTCCCATTCCCACGCCGCCGGCATCGCCTCGATCGGCATCGACGACCTGCGCGCGCTCGACGCCACGAAGCTCAACGACTGGCTCTCCTACCTGCTGCAGAGCCGCGGCCAGGACATCTTCCGCATGAAGGGCGTGCTGAGCATCCAGGGCGAGGATCGCCAGTATGTCTTCCACGGCGTGCACATGATGTTCGACGGCCGCGCGGGTCGTGCATGGGGCGCGCAGGAGCGGCGCAACCGGCTCGTCTTCATCGGCCGCAACCTCGACCGCGCGGAGCTCGAGGCCGGGTTCGAGTCGGCGGTGGCGTGACGGCGAAGCAGGCGCCCGCGCGGCTCGACGCGCTGTGGACCGTCGACATCGGCGACTTCCCGACCGCGCTTGCGTGGTTGCCCGACGGTTCGCAGCTTGCCGTGGGTGCCGCATCCGGCGAAGTCAGCCTGCTCGCGGCGGCCGGTGGCGCGCGGCGCGTGATCGGGCGGCACGAGAACGGCGTGCTCGCCGTGGCCGTTCGCGGTGACGGCGCCCGCCTTGCGTCGGCCGGCCAGGATCGCGAGATCGCGCAATGGCGCCTGCCGGATGGCGAGCCGCTGCATCGCTCGGCGCCTCGCAAGGCCTGGGTCGAGCACCTCGCCTACCAGCCGGGCGGCCGGCTGCTCGCCTCGTCCGCCGGCCGGGCCGTCGAGCTCTGGTCCGAAACCGGGGAGTGCCTGCATCGCTTGGAGGATCACGGCGGCGTGGTCGCCGCGATCGCATGGGACGGCGCAAGGCGCCTCGGCGCAGCCGCGTTCGGCGGCCTTTGGCTGCACTCGATTGGCCCGGGTGACTACTCGACCGAGCTGCTGCCCTGGAAGGGCGCACCGCTCACGCTCGCGTGGAGCCCCAACGGCAAGGTGATCGCCTGCGGCATGCAGGATGCGAGCGTGCATTTCTGGCGCCGCCCGGGCGGGCACCATTCGCAGATGTCGGGCTATGCGACCAAGGTGCGCGAGGCGAGCTGGAGTGCCAACAGCCGCTGGCTCGCGACCGGCGGCGGACAATCGGTGGTGTTGTGGGACTTCGGCGGCAAGGGGCCCGAGGGGACGCGCCCGGTGCAGCTCGAGGGACACACCGACCGCATCACCGCACTCGCCTTCCAGCGCGAGGGCGGGCACCTGGTCTCCGGCGGGCGCGACTGGCGACTGTCGCTGTGGCGCCCGGCGGGCAGCACGCAGGCCCTCGATGCGCATCTGCTGGGCGCACCGCTGTGTGCGCTGGCCTGGTCGCCCGACAGCCGCCGCTTGGCCGCGGCGAGCGACAACGGCGAGATCGCCCTTTACGCGCTCGCCACCTGAGGCGCGGTCACGCGGGCCCGCACGCCGAGCGAGGCGTAGGTCGCCAGCTGCGCCTGGAAGGCCTGCGTCCAGCTGAGGCGCAGCGCGCGCGCGCGCGCCGCGCGGCCGAGCGCGTCCATGTCCCGCCCGTAGACCGCGGCCACCGCATCCGCAAAACTCGCGGCGTCGCCCGGCT
The DNA here is from genome assembly GCA_964600535.1 of uncultured Steroidobacteraceae bacterium. Taxonomy (GTDB): domain Bacteria; phylum Pseudomonadota; class Gammaproteobacteria; order Steroidobacterales; family Steroidobacteraceae; genus CADEFQ01. The sequence goes on from CAZRLI010000001.1 coordinate 12,181, forward strand.
CGGCGAGGAGCCCCACCTGTTCGTCGACGAGCTCGGGGATCGCACCCGCGCGTGTCGCAACGACTGGCCGCCCGCAGGCAAGCGCCTCCACGATCACGAGGCCGAAGGTTTCGCGGGTGCCGGCGTGCACGAGCGCGTCGCAGGAGGCGATCCAGCGCGCCAGCTCGGCGCTGTCGCGCCGATAGGGAATCGCGGTGACGTTGGGCGCGAACTGCTTCGCCTCGCCGCCGCCGATCAGCAGCAGGTGGTAAGGCTTGCCGAGGCGCGCGAAGGCATCGAACAGGACCGGCAGGTTCTTCTCGCCGGAAAACCGCCCGGCATAGACCAGCAGCCGCGCATCGTCCCGCAGGCCGAGCTCGCGCCGCAGGTCGAGCGTGCGCTGCCCCGGGTGGAAGGTATCGGTGTCCACGCCGAGCGGCTGGCATGCGACGCGCGAGATGCCGAGGTCGCGGAGGTAGTCGCGCATGAAACGGCTGGGCGCGAGCACCGCATCGAAGCGCGCATAAAGCCAGCGCACGTAGCGCGCAAAGCCCCCACCGATCACGCTGCCCATGCGTTGCGTCACGAGTTGCGGCAGGTTCGAGTGGAAGAAGGCGACCAGCGGGATGCCACGGCGCTGCGCGACCTGCGCCGCGCACCAGGCCGGGTGGAACGCGTCGCCCACCTCGATCAGGTCGGGCTCGAGCGCGGCGAGCATCGCGGACCAGCGCGGCGGCTCGAGCGGCAGCCGGTAGTTGAACGTGCCCGGCACCCGGATGCCGCGCAGCGTCGAGAGGCCGCCGGGCTCCAGCTGATCACGTTCGCCGGGCACGAGCAGCGTGTGCCGCCACGGCGTGTGCGCCGCGTACCACGCGTGCTTGGCGGTCAGGTAGCGCCTGACGCCGCCGCTCGTCGGCGAGAAGAAAACGGTTGTGTCGACGACATGCATGGTCGTGATCGAGCTGAACCGCCCCGCACCCCTGCCGGGCCTGCCGATTGCACCCGCCTGCCGCAGATGTGTCAAGCTTCGGCAATGAGAACGATTCCGGTGACCCTCGCCGCGGTCGTCGTGGCGGCCATCGGCCCTGCGGCGCACGCGGACCCCGGCGATGCCGCCATCGCCGCGCTCGTCGCGCAGGAGACGCCGCGCGTGGTCCAGTGGCGGCGCGACTTCCACCAGCACCCGGAACTGTCGAATCACGAGGTGCGCACGGCGGGCATCGTCGCGCAACACCTGCGGCGGCTCGGCCTCGACGTTCGGACGGGCGTCGCCAAGACCGGCGTCGTCGCGGTGCTCGAGGGTGCCCGCCCCGGACCGACCGTCGCATTGCGCGCCGACATGGACGCGTTGCCGGTCATCGAGCGGACCGACGTGCCGTTTCGCTCCACGGCCACCGCGACCTACCGTGGCGAGACGGTGGGCGTCATGCACGCCTGCGGCCACGATGCGCACACCGCGATCCTGATGGGCGTCGCGGAAATCCTCGCGGGCATGCGCGCCGACCTGCCGGGAAAGGTGATGTTCCTTTTCCAGCCTGCGGAGGAAGGGCCGCCCGAGGGCGAGGACGGCGGCGCGCCGCTGATGCTGAAGGAAGGCGTGTTTGCGAAGCTCAGGCCCGACGCCCTCTTCGGCCTGCATGTCTTCTCGACACTGCCTGCGGGCGAGATCGGCTATAGGCCCGGCGCATTCATGGCGGGTTCCGATGGTTTCCGCCTGGTCGTCGACGGACGCCAGACGCACGGCGCGCGGCCCTGGGCGGGCATTGACCCGATCGTCGTGTCGTCGCAGATCGTGTCGGCCCTGCAGTCGGTCGTGAGCCGGCAGGTGGATCTCACGCTGAATCCGGCGATCGTCACCGTCGGCACGATCCGCGGCGGCACGCGCGGCAACATCATCCCGGATGCGGTGGAAATGACGGGTACGATTCGCAGCTACGATCCCGCGCAGCGCAGTGACGTGCTCGCGCGCGTGGAGCGCACGGCGGTGCATATCGCGCAGGCGAGCGGCGCGACGGCGAAGTTCACTCTTTCGGGACGCCCGAACCCGGTCACCTGGAACGATCCCGCGCTGACCCGGCGCGCGGTGCCGACACTCACGCGCGTGGCCGGCGAGGGCCGGATCCGCGAGATCGGGCTGCAGACACCGTCGGAGGATTTCTCCTATTTCGCGCGCGAGGTGCCGAGCCTCTTCTTCTTCGTCGGCGTGGCGAAACCGGGCGTGCCGGCTGCCGAGGTGGCCGACAACCATTCACCGCTCTTCTACGTCGACGAAAGCGCGCTGCCGGTGGGCGTGCGCGCGCTCACGCAGCTCGCGGTCGATTACCTCACAGGGCGGATGCAATAGGCAGGCGGCGGATGCGCTTGCCGGTCGCGGCGAAGATCGCGTTGACGACCGCCGGCGCCACGGGCGGCACGCCCGGTTCGCCGGCGCCGCCCATTGGCCCGTCGCTCGCGACGATGAGCGTGTCGACGAACGGCATCTCGTCGATCCGCAGCAGCCGGTAGTCGTCGAAGTTCGATTGCACCGCGCCGCCCCGCTCGAGGCCGATCTCGCCGTAGAGCGCCGCGGACAGGCCGAAGACCACCGCGCTCTCCATCTGCGCGATCACGCCGGCCGGGTTCACCGCCAGTCCGCAGTCGATCGCGCAGGTCATGCGGTGCACGCGCAGCGCGCCGTCCTCGACCGACACTTCCGCCACCTGCGCGACGATGCTGCCGAAGGACTCCTGCAGCGCGATGCCGAGATGCCGGCCCCGCGCGCGCGGCTGGCCCCAACGTGCGCGCCGGGCCGCGGCGTCCAGCACCGCGAGATGGCGCGGCTTGCCGGCGAGCAGCGCGCGGCGCAGCTCGAGCGGGTCGCGGCCGCCGAGCTGCGCGAGTTCATCGAGCACGCCATTGACCACGAAGCCCGTATGCGAATGGCCCACCGAGCGCCACCACTGCACCGGCACCGGTGACGCGGCCTCGTGTACCTCGACGCGCAGGTTCGGGATCGCCCACGGCATGTCGTCGGCGCCTTCCGCGACGGTCGGATCCGGCTGGCCGGCGCGAATGAAGCCCTCGAATGGCGAGCCGCGCAGCACGGGTTGCGCGGCGATCGTGTGATGCCAGGCAACGGGCAGGCCCGACGCGTCGATCGCGGCGCGCACGCGGGAGAGGCCGAAGGGCCGGTACCAGCCACCGCGCATGTCATCCTCGCGCGTCCAGGTGACCTTGACGGGGCGACCCGCGGACTGCGCGAGCTCGACGGCCTCGAGGACGAAATCCGAGCGCGGATTGCCGCGGCGACCGAACCCGCCGCCGAGGAAAGTGGTGTGGATCCGCACCTGCCCGGGCGCCATCCCGAGCAGCGCGGCGGCGGCGTTGCGATCGGCCGTCTGCATCTGCGTGCCGGTCCAGATCTCGCAGCCTTCCGCGGTCACGTGCGCGACGCAGTTGAGCGGCTCCATGCAGGCGTGCGCGAGATAGGGCAATTCGTACTCGACGTCGAGGCGGCGGGTGAGGTTGCCGAGCGTGGCGACGGCATCCCCGGTGTTCCTCGTGGTCGCGCCGGGCGTGCGCAACAGCGCCCGGTAGCGCGTGCGCAGCGCATCGAGCGAGAGATCCGGCTCGGGGCCCGGTGCCCAGTCGATCACCAGGGCATCGCGCCCCTGGCGCGCCGCCCAGGTGTTGCTGGCGAGCACCGCGACGCCGGCCGAGATCTTCCTGACATCGAGCACCCCGGCGATGGCGCGGGCTGCGCGCTCGTCGACCGAGCGCACGCTGCCGCCAAACATCGGCGCACGCGCGATCACGGCATGGGCCATGTCGGGGCGAATCACGTCGATGCCGAAGAGCGCCCGGCCGGTCACCTTGGGTGGCGTGTCGAGGCGTCGCAGCGGGCGGCCGATGTAGCGGAACTTCGCGGGGTCCTTGAGCGCGACGTCCCGCGGCGGCGCGAGCCGGCCCGCGTCGACCGCGAGCTCGCCGTACCTGGCGCGCCGACCGTCGCCCACGACCACGCCGTCCGCGGCCTCGAGCCCGGCGGCCGCCACGCCCCAGCGATGCGCCGCGGCCGCGACCAGCATGGTGCGGGCGGTCGCACCCGCCTTGCGCAGCTGCTCGTAGCTCGAATTCGTGCTCATGCTGCCACCCGTGAACTGCATCGGCACGGCGGGGTGGTTGAAGGCGGCATCGACCGGCGCAAACTCGACCTTGATGCGCCGCGGGTCGACGTCGAGCTCCTCGCCGAGGATCTGCGTGAGGCCCGTATAGATGCCCTGGCCCATCTCCGACTTGGCGAGCCACACGGTCACGGTGTCGTCGGGCGCGACATGCACGAATGCATTCGGCGAGAGGCCGGGGCCGCGCCCGGTCGCCATGGCGCCCGCCGGCCCTCCGCGCCCCGCGAAGTACCAGGGCACGATGAGGCCCGTCGCGACGACTCCGCCGCCGACCAGGAACATGCGCCGGCTGGTTGGCGCGCTCATCGCGGCGACTCGAGCAGCTCGGAGGCGCGCTTGATCGCGGCCCGGATGCGCTGGTAAGTGCCGCAACGACAGAGGTTCCCGCGCATCGCGGCGTCGATGTCGGCATCGGTGGGCCTGGGCGTGTCGGCCAGCAGTGCCGCCGCCGACATGATCTGCCCGGACTGGCAGTAGCCGCATTGCACGACATCGAGCTCGGCCCACGCGCGTTGCACGGGATGGCTGCCGTCGTCCGACAGGCCTTCGATGGTCGTGACGCGGCGACCCGCCACCGCGGCGAGCGGCGTGACGCAGGCGCGCGCCGGCGCGCCATCGAGGTGGATGGTGCAGGCCCCGCACAGCGCCTTGCCGCAGCCGTACTTCGTGCCGGTCAGGCCGGCGAGGTCGCGCAGCGCCCAGAGCAGCGGCATGGCGGGATCGGCGTCCAGCTCGTGGCGCACGCCGTTGATTTCGAGTGCAATCATGGCGCCGATGTTACGAGGTTGGCTATGCTGGCAGCAAAAGGGGAGCAGCTGATGCGAATCATGCAGGTCAGGGGTCTCGCGGGAGCGTGGGTGTGTGCTGCCATGGCCGTGCTGCTCGCCGGCTGCGCGGGCGGAGCTGGCCGGCCTGATGCGCCGGCGAAGGCCGGAACCCTGCTCGTGGCCGGCGCGACCGGCGGTACCGGGCGCGAGGTCGTGGCGCTCGCGCTCGAGCGGGGCTACACGGTGCGCGTCCTGGTGCGCGACGAGGCGCGGGCGCGGGCCCTGTTCGGCGATCGCGTCAGCTATGTGGTGGCAGACGTGCGCAACAGCGCGGCGCTGCCCGCCGCGGTCGCGGGCGCCGAGTACGTGATCAGCGTGCTGGGCTCCAACAGCCGGCGCGAGCCCGACAACAAGCCGGAGCTGATCGACTTCGGCGCGGTGAAGGCCCTGGCGCAAAGCGCGCAAGCGGCCGGCGTCCGCCACTTCGTGCTGCAGTCCTCGATGGGTGTCACCGATCCCGACCACATGCTCAACAAGATCCTCGACAACGTGCTGGTCTGGAAGCTGCGGGGCGAGGATGCGCTGCGCGCCTCCGGCGTGCCGTACACGATCGTGCGCCCGGGCGGGTTGCAGGATGGACCGGGGGGCAGCGGCGGCTTCAAGGTGATGCAGGGCGACCCGAAGGTGCTGGGGCTGACCACGCGCGCTGACGTTGCCTCGATCCTGGTGAACGCGCTCGGTCGCAAGGACGCACTCGGCAAGACCTTCGAAGTGGTCGCCGATCCGAATGGCACGCCACCCGACTGGAACCGCTTCTTCCGGCCATTGAAGCCCGATGCGCGCTGACACCGCGCGGCAGGCTTCCCCGCTGGTGCGCTTCCTCGGCCGCGTCGCGCGCGTCGAGCCGCGCGAGGCGCCCGCCGTGATCACGGCATTCCTGCTCTTCTTCTGCGTGCTCGGTGGCTATTTCGCCGTGCGTCCGCTGCGCGAGACCATCGCGACCATCCTCGGCGGCGATCGCGTTGCCGACGTATGGGTAGTCACCTCGATCGGTGCGGTCGCCATCGTGCCGCTCTACGGCTGGCTCGTCGGCCGCGTGCGCCGCTCGCTGCTGATGCCGTCGATCTACGGTTTCGTCGCGGTTTCGCTCGCGACCTTCGGCCTGCTGTTCCGCGCGCATCCCGAGGACATGGCGGTCGGCTCCACCTTCTACGTGTGGATCAGCGTGCTGAACCTCATGCTCGTGTCGGTGTTCTGGAGCTTCCTGCTCGAGCTCTTCGACAGCGCCCAGGCGAAGCGGCTGTTCGGTTTCATCGCCGCGGGCGGCACCACCGGCGCGCTCGTCGGGCCGTTGCTCACCGACCTCACGGTGCAGCACATCGGCAATGCGGGCGTGCTGTTCATCGGCGCGACGCTGTTCGTCGGCGCGATCGTCGCACAGCGCGTGCTGGTCTCGATCTGGAAGGCGGGGCGCGCCGGGCAGGCCGCGCCGGTCGATCGCGGCCTCGGCGGCAACCCGTTCGCGGGATTCGCGATCGTGCTGCGCTCGCCTTACCTGCTGATGCTCGCGCTGTTCGTCGTGCTGCTCTCGAGCGTCAACACGTTCCTCTATTTCGAGCAGCTCAACATCGTGCGCGAGACCTTCCCGGACGTCGCGCGCCGCACGCAGGTCTTTGCGCGCATCGATTACGTGGTGCAGGCGCTGACGGTACTGTCGCAGGTCTTCCTGACCGGCCGCATCGCGGCGACTTTCGGCGTGCGCGCGCTGCTCGTCACGGTCCCGCTGATGATGGTGGCGGGCTTCCTCGCGCTCGCAGCGATCGGCGGTTTCGCGGTGCTGGCCGGGGCGATGATCCTGCGCCGCTGGGGCGAGTACGCGTTCATCCGCCCGGGTCGCGAGATGCTGTTCAGCCGCCTCGACACCGAATCGAAGTACAAGGCGAAGAACCTGATCGACGTACCGGTCTACCGTGGCGCCGACCTGCTGGTCGCGCAATTGCAGAGCGCGCTCAAGCAGGGTGGGCTCTCGAGCGCCGGCGCCGCGCTGCTCGGCGCCGGTGCCGCGCTCGCCTGGGCAGCGGTGGGACTGTGGCTCGGACGGCGAGCCGAGGGCGGCGGCGCGCCCGCCCCGCGCCCGCAGGCGGGCGAGGGGGGTGCGGGCGGTCGCTAGAGCGTCGCGGCGATTGCCGCGTGCGACGCACTCTCCGGGTCCGCCGGCGCGGAGGTGCTGCCTGCACCCTCTGCACCCGGCAGCGCCGCGAGCAGTTCCTCGGCGCTCGCGTAGCGCAGGCCCGGCGCCTTCGCGAGCAGCTTGTTGACCAGGGGCTGCAGCGCCGCGTGTTCGGCCGGCAATCGCGGCACGGGCGCCGACACGTGCTCCTGCAGCACTTCGATCGCCGTTGCACCCGTGAAGGGCTTGCGGCCGCTCAGCATCTCGTGCAGCACGATGCCGAGGCTGTAGAGGTCGCTGCGCGCGTCGAGGGTCGCGCCCTGCGCCTGCTCGGGGCTCATGTAGTAGGGTGAGCCACGCAACATCCCGGTGTGCGTCGTGGTCGTTTCGGCACACATCGGCCGGGCGAGGCCGAAGTCGATCAGCACGATCTCGTCGTTTTCGCGCAGCATCACGTTCGGCGGCTTCAGGTCCCGGTGCACGAGGCCGGCAGCGTGCACGACCGCGAGCGCGCGCGCGATCTTGCGCACGTAGTCGAGCGCCTCACCGGCCGCCATCGGGCGCTGCAGCCGTGCCTTGAGGTCGCCGCGCGGGAAATACTCCATCGCGAGGTATTCGAGGCCCTCGTGGACCCCATAGTCGTAGATATCGATGATCGACGGGTCGTGGATCGAGGACAGGACCTCGTACTCGCGCGCAAACGGCTGCCGTGCGGCGTGCTGCAGCGCCGCGTCCTCGCCGCCGGTCGGCGCGTCCGCTTCATCGACGCGCGTCACCTTGAGCGCGACCAGGGCGTCGAGCTCGAAGCTCGTCGCGAGGTAGACCACCGCGCGATCGGACTCGCCGAGGACGTCGAGGATCGCGTAACGCGGAATCAGGTTGCGCGGCAATCGCGCGCGCGCGGCCGGCGCGCCTCCGACTGCCGGCGTGCGCGACGGCGGGAGCGCTTCGGCCTTGCGTTCGCGCTCACTGAGGCGGCGGCGCTCGACCAGCCGCAGCGCGATCTTGATCGAGGTGCCGAGGCGCGCCGGCGTGAGCAGGTGTTTCGGCAGGTAGTCGCTGGCGCCGAGGCGGATCGCGCGCACCGCGGTCAGCTCGTTGCCGCCGGATGCGATCGCGATGATCGGCGGCAGCAGCGTCTGGTCGCGCAGCCGGCGCAGCCAGCCGAGGCCATCCGCCGTCGCATCGTCGACGCTCTCGCCGAAGTTCATGGCGAGCAGCAGTGCGTCCCAGTCGCGGAACTGCACGCGCTCCCGGCGACGCTCGAACTCGCGCACGTCGATGAATTCGACTTGCGCGTCCGGCAACACCGCGCCGACGTGGGCCGTGAGCCAGGCACCGTAGCGGGCGTCGTCGTCGATGATCAGGATCCGCTGGGACATGCTGGTCACGCCGCTCACTGCAGGTCGAAGCGGATGCGCAGCTTCGCGCGCTGCGCAACCGGGACGCCGTTGCGTTCGACGGGCCTGAAGCGCCAGCGCGCGATCGCGTCCGAGGCGGCCTGGTCGAAGACGCCTGCGGGCGTCGCGGCGATGACGCGCACGTCGCCGACCGTGCCCTTGGGCGACACGGTGAACTCGAGGTCCACCCAGCCAGACTGGCCGCGGGCCTGCGCGTCCGCCGGGTACTGCGGCTCGACCTTGCGCACCAGCGACAGCCGGCTGGCCGGCACCACTTCGTTCGCGCGACCCTCGAGGGCGCGCTGGGTCGCGATGTCCCGCCGCGCGTTCGTGATGTCGGTTCCGCCGGGGCCGATGGCCTCGGCCTCCGCCACCCAGCGCTCCGCGCCCTCGGGGTCGGTGCGCGCGAGCGCGCCGCGCGCTTCGGCGATCATTGCCTTGCCGAGTGCATCACGGGCGGCCAGCGTCGCGGGGGCCTGCGGGTCCGTGTCGCGCATGCGCAGGTACCAGGCGCGGGCGCTGTCCGTGGCGGGGTCGACCAGGCGGTTCTGCTGCAGTCGTTCGTTGAACTGCTGCGCGAGGGTGTCGAGGGCCGCGGCCCTGTTCTCGATGCGCGCGCCCTGCAGCGCGCGCCGCAGCTCCGCGAGGTCCGCCCGCGTGACGCCGCCTTCTTCGCTGGCGGCGATCCAGCGTTCGGCCGCGGCGAGGTCGCCGGCACCGATCGCCGTGTTCGCCGCACCCACCAGCGCCGACCGCAGCGCGTCCTCGGCGGCTGGCAGGCCGGCGGCCTCGGGTGCGAGCGCGCGCGCGGACTCGATGTAGAAGCGCGCGTTGTCCTGCGCCGGCTCGAGCAACGCCCCCGAGCCGATGCGCGCCCGGGCGAGTGCGAGGAAGCCGCCGGCCTGCTGTTGCGCTTCCTGCTGCTGCAGTTCGCGCTTGGCGGCACCGATCAGCTCGGATCCGGTGGCGGACCCGCTCTCGAGCACGGCAATGGCGCGCTCGAGGTTGCCGTCCGCGGCGGCCTTGCGCGCGGCGGCGAGCAGTTGACGTTCACGCTCCTTGCCAACCTGGGTCGCGACGAAGGCGACGCGCGGATGATCGGGCCGCAGGTCACGGGCCATCGTCACGAGACGCGCCGCCTCATCGACCTTTTCCGAGAGCAGCGCCTTCTCGGCATCCTCGAGCAGGCGATCGATCGCCGCATCGGGGCCGGCGGCAGCGGCGCGCGCGGGCGGGGCCTGCGGCGCGGAGCGTGCACTGCCAGGCGCCGTCGCGACCGTGGATGGCGTGGCAGCCGCTGCGACCGGCCGGGCCGCCGGGACCGGGGGTGCCCGGCGAGTCGACCAAGCGATCGCCACGGCCGTGGCGATCGCAAGGGCGAGGCCACCGGCCGCGAGCGCGGCCGGCGGGCGCTTGCGGGGCGCACGCGCCGGTGCGGCGGGGAGTGCCACGGCGGGCGGCGTCGAGGTATCGCTGCGGCGGAAGGCCGATTCCACGAACAGTTTCACGCGCTGCGCGGAAACGGGCTTGTGCAGGAAGCGATACACGCGCCCGTCGGTGATCTGCGAAGCGAGCGAGCCCTGGTCAGAGACCGTGCCCGCAACCACGAGCACGAGGTCGGGAAACTGGTTGCGGAGGCGATCGGTGAACTGCGCGATCGGTTGATGGCAAGCGGCGCTGTCGATCAGCACCGCGCGCACCTGGCTCGCGAGCAGACGGTCGATCAGCGCGGTGTCGGTGGCGACGACCGCGACGTGATGCCCGGCGTCGACGGCGGCGCGCAGCGTGTCGACGAGTGCGGCATCCTGGGTGAGGGCCAGCATGCCCGGCGCGGGCGACGCAGGCGCGAAGCCGGAGCGATGGGCCGGCTTTTCCTCGCGGGGTCTCTGTGCAGGGCTTTCCGCCACGGCTCGCTCCGTTCCAATAGGGCGGATTTACAGGGGTTTATGGCAATTTTCTGTGACCCTGGTCCTTCCCGGGGATTCCCCGACCGTCGCCCGCGGGCGACGGTCGGATATGCGAACCGTGTCACACTCGAGGTGGCCGGCTATCATCGGCCGATGGCCATGCGAACGCGATTCCTGCCGGCTCTCATCGCCCTGCTCGCGCTGTGCTGCCAGCCGCTGGCTGCGAACGCGGGCGTGAGCGGTGCGCAGGAGCGCGCCGCCCAGGAGTTCCTCGCCGCGATGGCCTCGGGCAGCCCGCAGGCGGTGGCCGAGGCGCTGCATCCCGACGACCTGCATCGCCTGCGCGTGGCGATCACGGCGCGCCTGCGGGCGGACGCAGCGGTCGGCGACCACGCGGTGCGCGAGCGCCTGTTCGGCGAGGCGTCAAACCTCGGCGAAATCGAGCGCCTCACCGATGTCAGCTTCTTTGCGGCGTTCGGCAGCCGCCTGCGCTACCCGGGCCGCGTGTTCTCGAAAGTGGATGGCCTCGAAGCGGTGCGCGACGGCGACAAGCAGGTGCACGTGGTGGTCCGGGGTACCCAGCCCGAGGGTCGCGGCAAGACGCGCGTCGTGCGGCTGGTGACGCTGCTGCCGTATGGCAAGGAATGGAAGGCGGCGGTGCCGAGCGAGATCGAGGCGCAGGTCGAGGATCTGCTCGATGGCCGCGAGGCCTCGACCGGCCTCACGCCGCGACGGGTGGCCGCGCCTGCCGGCGCCGCCGCGGCGCCCGCGGCCAACTCGCCCGGGATGCGCGCGATGCTGGTCGATGCCGCGCGCGCGCTGGTCGACGGGCACTGCGACGACTACTACGGGAAGTACATGAGCCCGGGCTTTCGACGCGAGACCTCGGCGCAGGCGCTGGCCACGCTGGTCAGGAGCTGCGAGCGCAGCGACTCGCTGCGCGAAACGCTGATCACGGCGCTGCGCATCGTGCACGATTCGGTGCCGGTGTTCGATCGCGGCGGCAACCGCGCGAGCTACGACACCACCGGGCGCGGCCTGCCCTTCGACCACTTCGTGCTCGAGCGCGACGGCGACCGCTGGTACATCGCGGAATGAGCGAACTGACGATCCGGGCCGCCGGCGCCGCCGATGCCGCGCTGCTGCTTTCGCTGATCCGCGGCCTCGCCGAGTACGAGAAGCTCGCGCACGAGATGGTCGCCACCGAAGCACAACTCGCGGCCGAGCTCGCCGCCGCGCGGCCCGTCGTGCACGCGCTGGTCGCCGAGCGCGCCGGGCGTGCCGTGGGCTTCGCGCTCTACTTCTTCAGCTTCTCGACCTTCCTCGCGCGCCAGGGCCTGTACCTCGAGGACCTCTACGTGCTGCCCGGGGAGCGCGGCGGCGGTGTCGGGCGCGCGCTGCTTGGCGAGCTCGCGCGCCGTGCGGCGCAACGGGGCTGCGGGCGCATGGAATGGTCGGTACTGGACTGGAACACGGACGCGCAGCGCTTCTACCGCGGCATCGGCGCGCGGCCGATGGACGAATGGACCGTCTGGCGCCTCGATCGCGCAGGCATCACGGCGCTAGGCTACGATCGGAAACCAGACAGGAGGAGCAAATCATGACGGTAGCCAAGGTCAGCGAGATCATCGCGAGCTCCACGAAGGGATTTGACGACGCGATCGCAAGCGGCGTGAAGCGCGCGACCAAGACCCTGAAGGGCGTCCAGTCGGCCTGGGTGGCCGACCAGGAAGTGCTCGTGAAGAACGACAAGGTGATCGAGTATCGCGTGCGCCTCAAGGTCACGTTCGTGCTCAAGTAGCCGGTCTCAGGCGGGCGGCAGGTATTCCTGCACGCCGACCACGAGCATGCCGGGGCCGCCGTGCACGCCGAGCGCGGGGCCGAGCGGGGTGAGATAGCCCGACTCGAGCCGCGGTATCGCGGCCCGCAAGGCCGCCAGCAGGCGCTGGCCCTCGAGCTCCGCTTCGGCGTGTCCCACCACGACGCGGTAGGTCGCCCCCGCGCGCAGCCGCCGTACGACGAAGCGCGCGAAGCGCGCCGTGAGGTCGCCGCGGCCGAAGAGGGCGCCGCCCGGCCCGATCCGGCCGTCGGGGTGGTTGGTGAGCACGGGCGAGCAGCGCAGCAGCTGCGACAGCGTGCGCACGAAGGCGGGCACGCGGCCGCCGCGCACCGCGTAGTCGAGGCCGGCGAGCAGTCCCCAGGTGCGGGTCTTCGTGCGCATCGCCGCGGTGGCCGCGGCGATGCGCGGGCCGTCGAAGCCCGCCAGCGCGCACTCCGCGGCATACATCGCCAGCAGTCCCTGCCCGAGCGAAACATTGCGGCTGTCGAGCACCTGGACCTTGCCGCCCGCGACGCGCGCGGCGGCGCCCTTCGCCGCCGCGTAGGTGCCGCTCACGCGCGCCGTCAGCGCGATCGACACGACGTGCTGGTAGTGCGAGGCGAGGAATTCGTACAGGCGGCGAAAGTCGCCGGGTGGCGGCTGCGAGGTCTGCGGGTGCACGCTGCCCGCCGCCAGCTCCTGGTAGAACTCCTGCGGCGTGAGCGACACCTTGTCGAGGTAGCTGCGCGAGCCGAAGTGCACGCGCACCGGCACGACGTGCACGGCGAGCCTCTCGAGCAGCTCCTCCGGAATATCCGCGGCGGAGTCGGTGACGATCGCGGTGCTGGCGCGCGCGTGATGCGCGGCGAGGGCCTGGCGGTGCATGTCGTCGGCCTTGTGCGCGTCGAGCACGCCGAAGCACGCTGCCGCCTCGAACACCCGGGCGGGTTCGTTGGTGTGGACGTGGATGCGCGCCTTGCGGCGCGATCCGGCGACCACCAGGCTCGAGCCGAGCGGCGCGAGCGCCTCGCGCAGGCGCCGGTGGTCGATGCCCGCGCCGCTGACGACGCACTCCGTGCAGAAACGGTGCTCGCCCGCGCTGCCGCCGATCGCCATGGGCCCGGCGGCTTCGTGTGGTGGCGCGCAGGGCTCGCCGACCTGCCCCGTCTGGAGGTACGCCAGCATGCCCTCGAGCAGCTCGACGAAGCCGGCCGCGCCCGCATCGACCACGTTGGCCGCGCGCAGCACGTCGAGCGTGGTGCGCGTGCGTTCGAGCGCGGCGCGCACCCGGGGCAGGCTGGCACCGAGCAGTTGCGCGAGGTCCGCCGCCCCGCCGGCCTCGCTGATGCGCCGTGCTTCCACGGCGAAGGCCTCGAGCACCGTCAGCAGCGTGCCGTCGCGCGGTTCGATGACGGCATCGCGTGCGTAGCGCGCGCCGGCTGCCGCCGCTGCCGCGAACTGCGGCGCATCGAGGGTTGCGTGGCCCTCGGCCGAGTCGGCGACGCCGAGCAGGAACTGCGCGAGGATCGCGCCGGAATTGCCGCGCGCGCCGTCGATGGCCGCGTCCGCGATCCGTGCCAGGAGCAGGCCGGCGTGCTTGGCATCCGCCGCACCCAGGGCGCCGAGCACCGCCGACATCGTCATCGCCATGTTGGTGCCGGTATCGCCATCCGGCACCGGGGACACGTTGATCCTGTTCAGGTGGTCGGTGCGCGCGAAGAGCCGGTAGATGCCGGCGCGCAAGGCGTCGGCGAGGGCGGTGCCGTCACTCGCGCTCAAGCTGGAACCGCGTGCCCCGGAAAGCCATCACGACGCCGGTGGGCGTGATCCGCTCGACGCGCACGCCGTCGCGCGTGGCGTCGCCCTCGCGCAAGCGCTGCATGTTCACGAGCACGAAGCGGTCCGCCGGCCGGGTCGCATAGACGTGCATGTCGAGGTGCAGCTGTGGCAGCTGGTTGCCGATCGATGCCGGCAGCTGCTCGAGCGTCGGCACCATGTCGCTGCCCGGCGCGGTGGTGGCCGGGCCTGCCTGCGCGGCAACCGGCGCGTCGTGCGCCGGGGGCGCGCTCCCCTGCGGCAACGCTGCCACGTAGTCGGCAGGGTTGTCCGATTCCTCCGCGACGGCCGGCTTCCCGGCGGCCTGCCGCGGCGGCAGTACCGGCGCCTGCGCCGCCGGCGCGCGGCGGGTGTCCGGGGCGGGTTCCGAGGCCGGCGCGAGCGCCACCTTGGCGGGCGTGGCAGGCGTCGCGGCCGCATCCGCAGGTGGCGTACGCGAGCGCGTCACGAACCAGCCGAGCGCCACGATGTTGATGACCAGGAGGACGCCGAGCACCAGCGCCCAGGCCGGCAGGGCGCCACGGGGCGCGGCGCTGCGGACCTCGAGCAGGGCCGGCCCCGCCTGCCGCTGTCGCTCGCTGTCGGATTTCTTCAGCGCATCGAGTATGAAGGACATCGCTCAGCTTCCCTGTGCGGCCACGAGGCGTGGCGTGCCCGCGGCCGGCGCGGCGGCGTCGAGCGCCAGCTGTGTCTGCGGGCCGGCGATGCCGTCGACGTCGAGGCGCCGCTGGCGCTGGAACTCCTCGACGAGCTGCACGAGCGAATCGTCATACCGGTCGCCCCGCCCGCCCGGGCTCGCGATGCCCGCGAGGCGCTCGAGATGCTGGCGCAGCTGCAGCACCTCGTCACCCGACATGCCGGGCGTCAGGGCCCTGACCGGCACGGCAACGGGCTTCCACAGCAGCACGAAATCCCCGAACCAGTAGCGCGCCAGGTCCGTGATGCGCACCGTGTGTTCGCTGCCGCCGATGTCGAGGCGTGCGTCGTCGTCGCCGAGCGCCACGAGCACCACCTGGTGCGCGCCGCCCTGGTCGTCGCCCAGCGCCAGCATGGCGGGGCGATCATAGAGGCGCAGCTGCGCATAGGAACCGCGCTGCGCGACGCATTGCAGGCCGGCCTGCGCGGCCTGCGTGCAGCCATCGCCCGCGCCGGGCACGAAGGGTGCGCCCCAGTGCGCGAGCAGGCGCGCGAACGCGGCCTCCTGCGTCGTCACTGCGGCGTTGTCCGCCAGCAGCTTCGCCAGCGAGTCGCGGGCGGGCGGCAGCGCCGCGGGTACGCCCGCGGCCGTCGCAACGCGCGCGCCGGTGGCATCCGGGGTCGACGCGCGTGCCGGGTCCGCAGCGGCCACCGCGGGCACCGGCGCCGCGGCCGGCGCACCGTGATCGAACGCGCCGGCCCGCCACAGCGCCAGGACTGCGAGTACCGCCACGGCGCCGCCGCCGAGGCCGGCCACCCACGGCAGCCAGCGCGGCGTGACGCGCCGATCGAATACTTCGCTGGCGGAGCTGCGGATGATGGCGGCAGTCACGCGGTGGCGGTCCTGCGTGTAGGCGCCGAGCAGGGCGCGGTCCGCGATCACGTTGATGAGCCGTGGAATGCCGCCCGACTGGCGATACAGCTCCGCGAGCGCGCCGTTCGTCAGGATGTCGGAAGTCGCACCCGCCACGCGCAGGCGGTGCCTGGCATAAGCGGCGGTTTCGGCAGCGGACAGCGGATCGAGGTGGTAACGGCCGGTGATGCGCTGTGCGAGCTGGCGCAGCTCGGGGCGGGCCAGCATCTCGCGCAGCTCCGGCTGGCCGATCAGGATGATCTGCAGCAGCTTCTGCGTCGGGGTCTCGAGGTTCGTCAGGAGCCGCACCTGCTCGAGCACCGCCGGGGCAAGGTTCTGTGCCTCGTCGACCAGCAGCACGACGCGCCGCCCGTCGGCGTGCGCGCGCAGCAGGTAGTGGTTGAGTATGTCGACGAGGTCCTTGAGGCTCGCGACCGCGCGGTCCGGCAGTCCGATGCCGAGTTCCTCGCAGATCGTCAGCATGAACTCGGGTGCGGTCATGCGCGGATTGAGGATCAGCGCGATCTCGGCGTTCTTCGGGATCTGGCCGAGCAGCGACCTGACGATGGTGGTCTTGCCGGTGCCCACTTCGCCGGTGAGCTGCACGAAGCCGCCCGCTTCGCTCACGCCGTACAGGAGGTGCGCGAGCGCCTCGGCGTGCCGCTCGCTCAGGTAGAGGTAGCGCGGGTCGGGCGTGATCGAGAAGGGCTTCTCGTTGAGTCCGAAGAACGGCAGGTACATCGCGCGCGCCCCGTCGCCTGCCTCAAACGACCTCGAAGAGCCCCGCCGCGCCCATCCCGCCGCCGACGCACATGGTCGTAACGACGTACTTCACGCCGCGCCGCTTGCCCTCGATCAGCGCGTGGCCGACGAGCCGCGTGCCCGAGACGCCGTAGGGATGGCCGACCGCGATCGCGCCGCCGTCGACATTCAGGAGTTCGTCCGCAATGCCGAGCTTGTCGCGGCAGTAGATGACCTGCACCGCGAACGCCTCGTTCAGCTCCCACAGGCCGATGTCACCGACCGCAAGCCCGGCGCGCTCGAGCAGGCGCGGCACGGCGAATACCGGCCCGATGCCCATCTCGTCGGGCTCGCAACCCGCGATCGTGAAGCCGCGGAAAATGCCGAGCGGCGTGATGCCGCGCCGCTCCGCGAGCCTGGCATCCATCACGACGCAGGCCGCCGCGCCGTCGGAGAACTGGCTCGCATTGCCGGCGGCGATCACGCCGCCGGGTATCGCGTGCCTGATCTTCGACACGCCCTCGATGGTGGGGTCGGCGCGGATGCC
>CAZRLI010000002.1:0-28977 GCA_964600535.1 uncultured Steroidobacteraceae bacterium
TGCCTCGCTGCCCCTCGAAGCGGGCCACTCGCCGAACCTGTACATGCAGCTGAGCACGGCCTGGCGCGCCGGCGAAATCGATGGCGGCGGTCCGGTCGATCGACCGCACTGGGTGTTCGCGGGCATCGGTGGCAGCACCGGCTTCGGGGCGGTCTTCTGGGACGAGGAGCTCATCAATTTCTTCCGGTCCGGGCGAACGCGGGAAGGCGTGGAGTTCTTCTTCGCGCGCATGGGCTGGAGACTGATCGAACGGCTATACCCGCGAGGTGACCTGGCGCGGATGCGCGAGGCGCTCGTCGAAGGCGTGCTCGAACAGCTGCGGGAGTTTCCTTGCGAGGACCCGGCACGCGGCTTTCATCTCTTCGAGATGATGAACGACCAGCGGCGACATCTGCACGCCCACTGGGACAACGCGTCGATGCACGGCATGCAGTTCTATGTGCCGTTCTTCGATTCGCAGTTCCTCGAACGCATGCTCTCGATTCCGCTCGACTGGACCCTCCGCCACGACCTCTACTACCAGTGGATGGAAGAGTTCGACCCGGCCGCCCGCAGCGTGCCGTGGCAGGTGTATCCGGGGCACAAGCCCTGTCCGGTGATCCCGAGCCAACCAGTGCCGACGCAGTGGGAGGCGGGTGGCCGCTATGTGCTGGCGGACCGCGCCGCCTGGGATGCGCCGTTGAGCAGCATGCTGGCGTTGAGGCCATTTCCCCGGATCCTCAATCGCAACTACCTGCGGTATGTGCGCCTGATGCGGACATTCGGCGGTGATTACGGCTACGCCGTCGAGGCGGCGGGCAAGATGTGCGACGTCTGGCAACGCAGCGAGGGCCGGATGGAATGGCGTTGAAGGAGTACGGGGAGGCGATCGGAAGCTAGGGGCGGGAAGGCATGGCATTCGTAGTGGGTGTGTTCGCGAGGTCCAGGGAGGACCCGCTTCGGCAGGAGGAACTGGCGGCCGTTCGCAGGGCGCTGCGGGCTGGCGCCAGCGATCGCGCGGCGTTTGTCGCCACCCCACGCCTGCACCTCGCGTGGATCGCGCTCGACGGGTCCGTGGGCTTGCCCGAAAGCCGGGCGGACGGGTCGCTCGATCTGCATTGGGGCGCCTTGTTCCGGGATGGCCACGATGAAGCCTCGGGCCGCAGGTTGCTGCAGGAGCAAGCCGGCCGCGATGCCCCGGGGCTCGCCCAGATCGGTGGTGAATTTGGCTTCGTATCTTACGATGCCCAGGCAGATTCACTGGTCCTGCTCACCGACAAGTGCGGCATCCGTTCCGTGTATGTCCACTGCACCACCGATCGCGTCTGGTTCTCGAGTTCATTGCGGGTGATGGAGCGGCTGGCCGCGGTGCGCAAGGTCATGGATCTGCGCGCGGTGGCCGAGATGACGGTGTTCGGCTCGCCGTTGGGCGATCGCACGCCCTACCTGGACGTCCGCGTGCTGCGGCCCGGTGAGCGCCTGCGGGTGGACGCCACGGACACCCGGTCGGACTTCTACTGGCGCTGGAACACATTGCCGGCGTGGCGAGGCGGCCGTGCGGCCTACCTGGGCGAGCTCGCCGTGAGATTCCGGGCCGCCATCAGGCGGCGCAGCGGCACCGATGCACGCGTGTTCTGCCTGCTGAGCGGCGGCCTCGATTCGCGGGTGATTGCCACCGCCTTGCGCGAACAGGGGACAGAAGTGGTTACCTGCAACATCGCGCCGAGCGGTACCCAGGACCAGGTCTTCAGCGCCGGGGTGGCACGGGCACTGGGGTGCCGGCATGCCTGGGTACCGCTGACTCCCCACCACCGGCCGAACCTCTACAGGCAGTTCAGCGAGGCGTGGCGCGGGGGCGCCATAGACAGCGGCGGCCAGGTGGACCGCCCTCACTGGGTCTTCTCGGGCCTGGGGGGCGACACGGCGTGTTCGGGCATGTTGTATGACGAGGAGCTGCTGGGCCACTTCCGTTCAGGGCGCGACCGGGAGGGAATGGATCTGTTCTTTCGGCGCAGGGGTTATCGGCTCATCGAACGGTTGTATCGGCGCGAGGATGCGGCGCGCATCCGCGAGGCTCTCGTCGAAGGCGCACTGGCGGAGCTGCATGCGTTTCCATGTGACGATCCCGCGCGCAGCCTGAACCTGTTCGAGATGATGAATGACCAGCGTCGCCACCTGTTCCCCCATTGGGACAACGCCGCGCAGCACGGATTGCAGTTCCACCTGCCGTTCTTCGATTCGCAGTTCCTTGAATTCATGTTGTCGGTGCCGGTCGACTGGACGCTGTACCATGACCTGTACCATGACTGGCTGGAGCAGTTCGACCCGGCCATCCGCAGCGTGCCATGGCAGACCTATCCCGGCCAGAAGCCCTGTCCCGTACCGGTCACCCAGTCATTTCCGACGCAATGGGAAACCTCAGGTCATTACCACTTGACCGACCGGGAATCCTGGACCACTCCGCTGGCCGAAGTCCTGGCCACCCGGCCACTTCCGCCATTCCTGAACCGCGGCTACCTGCGCTACGTGCAGCTGCTCCGCTCCCTGGGCGGCGATCATGGGTATGCCGTTGCAGCCGCGCAGACAATGCGCAATATCTGGGTACGAAGCGAGGGTCGGTACGAGTGGCGCTGAGGGTGGCGCGGGTGCGCTCAGCCGCGGCACTCGCAGATGGCGTGTGTGTAGGGGATGCGCAGCAGGTCGTTGCGCAGGCTCGCCCTGGTGTCCGGAAAGACCTCGAGTGCGAGCTGGCGATAGGCGTCGAGAGTGCGCACATTCTGTCCACGATCGTGAGCAACGATCCACCGCGCAATCGCCGATTGACTGTGATCGAAGCACGGATCGAGAGTGACCAGGCGCCCATGGCGGGCCAGCGCGGCCCGGCATAGCCGCAGCAATTGCCTCACCTCGTCATCGTCGAGGTGGTGCAGCAGGCCCACGGCCAGCACGAGATCGAAGGGGCGCTCGTCAGCGAGGGAAGCCTCGGTGAGCAGCGCTGCAACGAAGCGTCCGCGGCCCCCGTATCGCGTCCTGGCCGCGTCAATATAGCGCGCGCTGATGTCGTATCCGCAGTAGTCCACGTCGGGAAGGTGGGCCAGGATGGCAGCGGTGCCGCAGCCGACGTCAAGCACTCGCTCGCCGCCTGCGGGCCTGGCGAACTCGCGCACCAGTACTGATCGGCAGCGCGCTGCGCCGACCAGGTTCTCGAAAAGGTCGTAGACGGCGGGGGCGGACAGCACCGCTCGCAATCCCGAGGTGATCTGGGCCATGGCAGTCCTCTTGCCCTGGCGGGCGCCGTCAGCCCGGGTGAAACACCCAGGCGCGAAACATCAGGAAAAAGTATACGACGAGCCCGCCCATGATCGTGATCTGCACGAGTTGATGGGGAAATCCCAGCCGGTCGGTGAACAAGGCGAGACCGGCGAGGTTCAGTACGTAGCCAGAGGCATAGAGCAGCAGGAATCGCCGCAGGGTCTTCAGGTAGGGCAGCCCGCTTTCAAAGGTCCAGCGGCGGTTCAGGTGAAAGCTCAAGGCGACGCCGGCGACGTAGGTGGCGGTCATGGCCGCCTTGGGATCCGCTCCCAAGGCGGTGAGCAGCAGGTACGCCGCGTACAGGGAGAGATTCGTCATGACGCCAATGGCGACATAACGCGAGAACTGCCGGAGCGCCGTCACGGGGCCGGCTTCCTGACAACCCAGCCCACCAGTTGTCCGCGGGTTGCCAGCCCCAGGCGCGCCAGCCAGACCCTCGCGGTGTCGTAGGGAACCCTCACTTCCTCGATGGAATATCCCCGCGAACGCGCTCCCTGCATCAATGAGCCATACACACCCTCGGCCGTACGCTCGTCATAGTCGCCGGTGCGCAACTTTTCCTTGATGGACCGGTACGGAGCGCGAAACACGACCACGGCCGCTGACGGATCGGAGAGCAGCACGTCGAGTGCCGACGCAGCACCGGAGGCGGATGCCAGGTCGGTGTAGTGCAGCTGCACGCCGCCTTCAAGGTCGCTCGCGGGGACCAGCCTGCGCAGATAGGCGGGGAGCAGCAGCTGCTTCGTGCCGCGCGTGGGCGCGTCGGACACGACTTGCGCGAGGCCTCGGAGATCCAGCCGGCCATATCGATCATGCATTTCGCCCGGGACCCATGCGCTGAAGCCGACGACGGCAATGAAGGCCGTGGCCGCGGCGATGCGCAGCGAGCGAATGTCGAGAACACCCCAGGCGTTCGCCAGCGCCACTCCGGTCGAAACGGCGAGCGACGGCAGGATGACCGTGAGGTAGCGCTCGTGCAGTTGCGTGAAGGTCAGTGGGGAAAACCCCACCGGCATGAACATCAGGAACAGCAGGAAAAGGAGTGAGGTCGATGCCAGGAACAGGTGGGTGGGCGAGCGACGGGACTCGCACAGCGAGGCCGCGAGGCCGAACAGCGTGAGCGCCCCCATCAGCGCGCCGAAGCCGAAGAAGAGGAGGGCAGCACCCTCCGCGCGTTCGGCAAGAAGCCCGACCAGCTGCCGCATGCCCCAGTCCGCGCTGCTTGCCGGTGCCTGCGAGATGTAGTGGACATAGTTGCCGAAACTCGCAACATGCGAAGAGGGATCGACTCGCGAAGCGACGCCAAGGAGCAGCGCGATCCCGAGTCCCGCCAATGCCGTGCCCACCAGGATGCCGAGATGGCGTGACCTTCGAGGCCAGTCCGGTGCGGAGAGGAGAATGGTCGCCGCACACGGAATGCTGACCAGCATGAAATAGTTCTTGACGCCGAAGAGCAGGCCGATGAGCAGGCCGGGTACGACCAGCAGCGCCGGGCGTGGTGAGTGCAGGTAGCGCAGCCAGCTCCAGGTGATCGCGGCCAGCATGCAGACGGCGAGCCCGTCCGGCAGCGTTGCCGTATCGTAGGAAACGGCGAGGGGGTGGGCCGCGTACACGAGTGCAGCGAGCAGCGCGGCGCGCGTGCCAAACGCGGCCAGGGCGGCGGCTGCGATGAACAGGATCGTAAGCGCGCTCAGGACGAACATCAGCACCGCGGTCCACTCGAGGGTCAGGGCGCCAAGCGCGCCCCACAGGATCAGCAGCCAGGTCCAGACGAGGCGTGTGTAGTAAACGGGCTCGTCGGTGTGGACCGCGTCGCTGGAGATTTCCCTTGCCACGGTGACCCAGACCTGGTCGTCGCTGCCGAGCGCGAGCGAGAAATGCAGGAAGCGGATTGCGAGGCCGCCGATGACGATCGTCGCGAGTGGCAGTCCGTAGTGCCGCCATCTGCCCGAGGTGGTGGTTGTCATCTTCGCATCCCTTCGAAGATCGCGGCGATCTCGGCGGTCCGGTGCTCGCGGGAGTGGTCGGCGGCGGCTGCGCGCGTCATGAGTCGCCAATCATTCGCGTCGGTCCGTTGCACAAACTCCCGCAACGCCGCGGCAATTCCATCGACCGAGTCGAGCGGGGCCGTGAGGCCGGTGCCGGCGCGTCGCAGTGTCGCCGCGGTGTCACCCGCGGCGTCGGTCAGTGCAACGATCGGCCGCCGGGCCCGGAAGTACTCGTAGAGCTTCGCCGGCACCTGGGCGTTGCAGTTGGCGGCCTGCAGGACCAGCAGGCCGTCGACGGTGAGCATTTCCTCCAGCGCGGCCACGTAGTCGACGGCAGGCTCGAGGCTCACGATATCCGCAATGTCGCGCTGGCTGATCATGCCCCGGAAGAGTGTTTCCTGGCCGGGCGCCCGCAGCTTCAGCGCCAGCCGGCCTGCGACAGGGTCTCCCTCCGCCTTGAGCAACGCAATCGCGTCGAAAAGACAGGTCGGATCCCGTTCGCTCGGATAGATCACGCCGCTGTGCAGCAGCGTGAGCCGTCGGCCGCCGTCCGGGGCCGTGGCGGCGCGCGAGCGGACGCGCAGTTCGGCTGCGGCGAAAGCGGCTTCGTCGTAGCCGTTCTCGACGATGTGCAGGTTCGATTGGCCAAACCCGGGATACCGGGCGCGGTAGTCGCGCGCTGCGCCCGGAGTCGTGACGATGATGCGCCGGGCCTGGGCGAAGACCTTCGCTTCGAGCGCCTTCCACGCGCGATTCACCCGCGGGTCGGGGGGATAGTCCCCCTGCCACATGGGATCGCGGAATTCGGCCACCCAGGGCAGCCCCGAGCGTCGCTGGACCGCGAGGCCGATTTCGTGCGCCGTCGCGATCGGAAAGGTACTCCACACGACGTCGACGCGCCGCTCGCGGATCAGGCGCAGTGCGATGGGAATGGCGCGGTACTTCCATGTGACCCAGCGATCGGGTGTCGCGAGGCGACGCGAATAGCGGCCGAACAGGCTCAGGTGTCTCGCGGCATCCAGGGCCGGTGCGCGATGCACGTCCATTCCACCGATGTCTTCATCGGGCACGTCGCTGACCTGCTCGTAGGCACCCGGGGTGGCTGTCAGCACCACGGGCGCCCAGCCGAACTTCGGCAGGTGCTGCGCGAAGCGCAAGGTGCGCTGGATGGCACTGCTGCCGCGCATCGGCGGGAACTGGAAGGCGATCAGCAGGGCGGTGCGCGGCGCCACCGGATTCAGACGAGCAGTTCGACGGCCGGGGGGTGGCTGAGGAAGGCGCGCGGACTGGAGCTGAGGCCGTAGGCGCCGCTCTGCAGCACCACGACCAGGTCGCCTTCCTCGGCACGCGCGAGGTTCATGCGGTCGGCGAGCAGGTCGAGCGGCGTGCACAGCGGGCCGACGACGGAAGCCGTTTCCCTCTCGGTGCCCTGGACACGGTTGCCGATCAGGACCGGGTAATTCTTGCGTATGACCTGGCCAAAATTGCCCGAGGCGGCGAGATGGTGATGCAGTCCGCCGTCGCAGACCAGGAACACCTGTCCGCGGGAGATCTTCCGGTCGATGACGCGGCACACGTAGGCGCCGGATTCACCGACGAAATAGCGGCCGAGTTCGAGCACGAGCTGCGCACCGGGCATCGACTGCGCCACCTCGGGCACGAGGTCGCGCAAGGCGGCGGCGATCGGCGCGATATCGAGTGGCCGTTCCTCGGGGAAATACGGTATGCCGAAGCCCCCGCCGATATTGAGCGTGCGCACGGGGCCGGGGGCATGCCGCGCAAGCCGCCGCGCCAGTGCCACGGCCTTCTGCTGCGCCTCGACGATGGCCTCGGCGCGCAGGTTCTGTGAACCGCTGAAGATGTGAAAGCCCTGGAAATCGAGCGCGGCGGCGCCGATGGTGGCGAGTACTTCCGGCACGCGCTCGGCGTCGATCCCGAATTGCTTCGGTCCACCGCCCATCTTCATGCCCGAAGTCTTCAGTTCGAAGTCGGGGTTGACGCGTACCGCGACCCGCGCCCGGCGGCCCGTGTTCGCGCGGATGCCCGCCAGCACGCGGATCTCGCGTTCGGACTCGATATTGATCGTGATGCCGGCCGCGGCAGCGCGCGCGAGCTCGGAGTCGGTCTTGCCCGGCCCGGCAAAACTGACGAGCGCTGGGGAGGCGCCGGCATCGAGGGCGACCTGCATCTCGCCGGCCGAGGCGACATCCAGGCCGTCGACCAGGTCCAGCATGTGCCGCACGACGGCCGGCATCGGGTTGGCTTTCATCGCGTAGTGCAGGTGCACCTCGGGCGGGAACGCCGCGCGCAGCCCGGCCACCTTGCGCGTCATCACGCTGCGGTCATAGACGTAGAAGGGCGTCTGCCCGGCCTGCGCGGCGAGCTCGACGATCGGGCGGCCGCCAATCGTCAGGCAGTCGCCGTCGACCCCGAACCACGGGTGCGACGCATGCGGCGGGAGCGCGATCGTCACTGGATGCCCGCCATGAACAATTCCCTGAGTTCCGCGGAGAGCCCGGCGCGATCATATTTGCCGTTTGGATTGCGTGGCAGCCGTTCGCGCCACTCGATGCGGCTGGGGACCATGAAGGCAGGCAGGTCCTTGCGGATGGCGTCGAGCAACGGGTCATTGTCGGGCGCACGACCGTCGGCGGGTGCTGCCACGAGAACCACCGCCTGCCCCAGGGTGGGATGCGGGACGCCGATGGCAGCCGCATCTGCAACGAGCCCCGATGCGAACGCAACCTCCTCGATCTCGCTCGGGCTCACCCGATACCCGGAAGTCTTGATCATTTCGTCGCGGCGCCCGACGAAATACAGATAGCCGTCCGCGTCCATGCGCACCGTGTCACCAGACCAGACCGCCAGTTCGGTCAGCACGAGTCCCGTGTCCTGGCCCGGGGTCGGCTTGAAGCGCTCGGCGGTCTTGGCGGGATCGTTCCAGTAACCGAGCGAGACCAGTGAGCCCCGGTGCACGAGCTCGCCCGGTTCCTCCGGCGCACACGCGCTGCCATCGGGGCGCACGACCATGATTTCGGCATTGGGGATGGCCTTGCCCATGGAACCCGGCCGGCTGTCGATTTCGGACGGTGGCAGATAGGTGGATCGGAAGGCCTCGGTCAGGCCATACATCAGGAAGACTTGCGTACGCGGGAGGGCGACGCGCAGCTTCTGCAGCGTGGCACCGGGCATCGCGCCGCCGGAATTCGTGATGTAGCGGAGGTGTTCGGTGATGTTCGCCGGCCAGTTCAGGTCCGTGAGTTGCGCCCACAGCGGTGGCACGCCCGCCAGGCCCGTGATGCGATCGCGGCGCAGCGCGCCGAGAATGTCGCGGGCGAGGAGGTAGTCCATCAGCGTGACGCTCGCGCCGGCGTGGAACGCCGTGGAGAGCTGGCTGAAACCATAGTCGAAGCTGAAAGGCAGCACCGCGAGCAAGCGGTCTTCGGCGGTATTGCCGAGGTAGCTCGCGACGCTGTGCGCGCCCGTCACCATGTTGCGGTGGGACAGCACGACGCCCTTGGGTTTGCCGGTGCTGCCCGAGGTGTAGAAGATCGACACCATGTCGGTGTCGATGACCCGATGCAGCCTTGCGCTGCCCGCAGCAGACTCGAGGTCCTGCCAGCGATGCACGGCGAAGTGTTCGCCAGTCGGTGCGGCGTCGTCCGGGCCGGTGATGACGAGGTGTCGCAGGTCGGTGCAGGACCGCAGCTCGCCGGCCAGCAGGGCGGCACGCTCGCCGGAGGTCACGAGCGCGCGGACACCGCAATCGCGCAGGATGTGTCCGACCTGCGCCGGCTTCAGCAGCGGGTTCACGGGGACGAACACGCATCCGGCCCGCGCGGCGCCGAACATCGTCACGACGGTCTCGGGTACCTTGGGCAGGTAGACCGCAATCCGCTCGAGCTTGCCGATACCGAGGAAACCGGTGGCCGCGGCCGCGAAGCGCTCGATGGCCTGGGCGAGCGATGCGTAGTCGACGGCCGCATCCCTGAGGGCGAGCGCGCGAGCGTGCGGGGAGTTTTCTGCCGTGCGCAGCGGCAGCTCGAAGAGCAACTGGCTCATGGGCGCATCGATGTCCTCAGAGCGGTGCAGCGGCCGGCGCCGGTGCCTTCGCCCGCAGTGCCTCGGCGAGGCGGTGCAGGAAGGCAGCCGCGACGCGTTCCTGCCCCTGGGCATTCAGGTGGCCACCGTCGCTCGTGTACTCGAGCGCCAGCATTTCCATTTCGTGCCCGCCCGAGGAGAATTCCGCGATGCTGCCATCGGGGCGCGTGGCCTCGAAGCGGGCGACATCCAGCAGGCTGCCGCCGTCATATTTCCCGCGCGCCAGCCGGTTGAATTCGTTGCGGTCGACGTTTGCCGCATCGGTGTCGGCCGACAGGCCGAGCAGGCGCTTCAGCCTCGTCTTCTTGCCCGGCGGCTCGGCCATGAGCGGCATCGTCGAGTGCAGGATCTTCACGCCGGGATGCGCGCTCTCGATCGCGCTCATCCGGCTTTCATATCGATCGAAGAGCTTGTCCGGCGAGCGCTCCTTTGAACCTTCATCGAGATCGACGTAGCAGAACTTGAACGTCGCGACGTCGTAGCGCGCCTCGCCGGGCGCGCCGAGGACGGCCGCGAAGTCGGCCATCTTCGCGTCGGGGTCGAGGTTCTCGCCGACCTTGCCGTGGAACAGCCCCGGTCCGGTGGGCGCGGCGCTGCCCGCCGTGATCTCCTCGATCCGCAGTGGCACACCGGTCTTGTCGGCCAGGTCGCGAACGCCCTTGAGGATGTTGTTGCCGACAGAGTGATGGCCGAAGAAAACCCTGGCCTGCGCGAGCGTTTGCAGATCCGCCTTGACCTGATCCATCGACACCGGCTCCTGTACCTGGGACTGTTGTTTGCACCCGCTGAGTGCCGTCACGGCAAGGGCCAGCAGGGCGAGTGCGCCGCGGGCCCGCGAGATGGATCGATCCGGTTTCATCGCCTACTCCTTCGTCAGTTGCTCGGGCTGCTTGCGCCAGCCGACGATGCGGCCCGGGTTGCCCGCGACGATCGCAAAGGCCGGTACCGATTTCATCAGCACCGTGCCGGCCGAGAGTATAGAGCCCCGTCCGATCGTGGTGCCGGGCATCACGAAGCAATTGGCGCCGAGCCAGACGTCGTCCTCGATCACGACCGGCAGCAGTTCGTGACCCTGCAGGATCCACGGCGTATCGGGATCCTGGTAGCGGTGATTCACCGACCACACTTTCACGCCGGGCCCGAACCCCACATAGTCGCCGATCGTGACGCCGCCGCCGCCGGTGATGAACACGCTCTCGTTGAAATCGCAGTGCGCACCGATGCGCACCTGGCCGGGGCTCGTGATGCGGAACCCGTAACCGATGCGCGTCTGGGGGCCGAGCGCCCCGAGGTGGCGCCGCAGCACCTTGCCTCGCACCCAGTCGCCGATTGCGCCCGGCACATGGTTCGCATACCAGAGTGCCAGGTCGCGAATCTCGTGGCGCCACCACCAGTAGCGACGTCTGAACATGGCCGTCTGACCCGCCGGCGGACCGGTATCTCGTTATTGGTCTTTCATTATAGCGGACGCGACCGCTCCGAGGACCGTGACCCGGCGCGCATGGCCGGCTGGCCCGTCAACGCTTATGTCAATCCGCGAGAGGTGGGTTACGGGTGATTCGCGGCCGCCGGGATGTGAACGCGCGCAGCGGAATGGCTGAGCGCCACACGCAGCAGATCGACCTGCCGCAAGAGGTGCGAGGTGTCGCGAACCTGCAAGGCCTGCAGGGCATAGGCGCCAAGTACTCGATCTGCGCGCAGCACGTCCCGGTACCGACGCCGCTGCCACAGGAAACGCAGCGCACCCCGCACGGCGTCCCCGCAGGCTTTTGCCCGTCCATGGTGCCGCGGCGGTTTCCACTGATCGAAGGCATCGGCCGGCGGCGGAACGGGGCAGGGCTCATGCCCCGGGTAGACCTGCCAGGCAACACTCAGGATCTCGGGCGGAAAGCGCTGCAGCCACTGGTGGTACATGCGGTGGTAGCGGCAGAACTCCATAGGCAATCGGCAGACCACGCGCAGGACCTCCGGGTCGAACAACGGCTCGATGAACTCGAAGGGGACGAGGTCGATCTGTTCAAAATGAAAGGCGAGCAGGCGCCGCTGGTCGTGCTCCAGAAGGAAGACATAGACGGAGCGGGAAGGATCCTGGCAGCGCAGCTGGGTGATTTCCGCCATCATGGAGTCGAATGGCAGGGCCTCGGCCCACCCTGCCACCGCTCCCTTAAGCAGTTTGCCGCTGAGATTGAATTTCGTCGC
The DNA here is from genome assembly GCA_964600535.1 of uncultured Steroidobacteraceae bacterium. Taxonomy (GTDB): domain Bacteria; phylum Pseudomonadota; class Gammaproteobacteria; order Steroidobacterales; family Steroidobacteraceae; genus CADEFQ01. Next base: position 11,580 of record CAZRLI010000002.1, read on the forward strand.
TGCGATGAGCCGACGCACCGCCCCGGCCACATCGCCCGAGCTGATCAAGGCACCGACTTCGCGACGTGCCTTCACATGGCCCAGCCCGATGCTGCCACCGTTGCCACTCCAGATCTGCCGTGCAGCGCACGGCGCGATCCCGCCGATCGATGCCTGTTCCTGCAACAGGGCGCAGAGCCGTTGTGAAAGGCTGTTGCCCGATTCATCCAGCGGCCTGGCGACATGGTGGTAGTCGATGCCGAGCCTCTGCGCGTACAGGCGTGCAAGCACGGCGTCCTGCGAACCAGGCCAGGAAACATTGAGCGCGCGCACTTCGAGGCCGCGGCGCCAAAGTTCGGTTGTGACGCTGCGCGAGTCCAGGCCGCCACTGAGAGCCGAGAACACGGTCTTGCGGCGGCCCGCCCGCAGGGCCACCGCGCGCTGGAATTGCGCGTACAACTCATCGAGCGTGCCCTCGATGTCCGTCGTCACTTCGGTGCAGGCGTCGCGGTCGAACTTCCAGTAGCGGTCCAGTTGTTCGCTCGCGCCGTCGAACAGGCGCAGCGCCCCGCCCCCGAGGCAGCGCACCTCCTTGTACCGCGTGCGCAGTCCGAGCGGCACGCCAAAGGCCGCCGTCTCGAGTACGCCCTGCAGGTCGGTCGTGAGGTGAATGCCGGGCAACGTCTCGATCAGCCGCAGGGCGCCGGAGAAGACGACGACGTCGTCGTCCCGGTAGAGGTAGAGGGAGCGCTCGCCCACCCGATCGACCGCCAGCGCCAGGCGCTGGTCCGACCGATCGTAGTGCACGAGATTGAAGTAGCCGCGCGAGGCCGCGAGCAGTGGATGCAGATCCTCGAGCCCGGCTCCGGCGAGCGCCGCTATGTCGTCCGTACGGTCGCGCTGGTCGAGGCCGACATCGAAGATGGCGTCACCGGACAGAGCCGTGACATATCTCGTGCCCACCTTCCAGCCGGGGGCGTCGAATGCGCCCAGGTCGAGCTTCAGCGCGAAGAAGCGCCCATCGTCGAATTCGGCCACCGCGCCGGCATTGCCGCGGTTGATCTGACTTCGAAGGTGCGCCTGCCAGGTCCCGGGAACCCTCGCGTCGGGTCGAAGGAGATAGAAGCCACAGGCCAGTGACACGGACATGCTCCCGATGTAGCCAGCGCGTCGACGCCCCCAAAGATATCAGAGTGTCGACTTGCCCGAGGGGCCTCCCGGAGGGTTCGAGACCCGGTCCGCAGTGCTAGCATCGGCCGGCAACCGCCCGCGACGCGGGGGCGATCGCTATGTCAAACCCTGTGCAGCAATGAGGCCGTCGATGAGCGAGTTCTGGCGAGGCAGGAAAGTCTTCGTGACGGGGCACACCGGCTTCAAGGGAAGCTGGCTCTGTCTGTGGCTCCATCAGCTGGGGGCGCAGGTCAAGGGTTTTTCGTTGCCGCCACCCACCCAGCCGAATCTGTTCGAGGCAGCCGGCGTGGCGAACGTCGCGACGACGATCATCGGCGACATCCGGGACCACGCGCGACTCGCGGACGAACTGGTTGCGTTTGCCCCCGACGTCGTATTGCACCTCGCCGCGCAGTCCGTGGTGTTGTCGGCCTATGAGAATCCGTTGGAGACCTTCAGTACCAACGTGGTCGGCACGGCGAGCCTGCTGCAGGCGGTGCGGCGCCTGCAGGGACAGTGCGCCATCGTCAATGTCACGACCGACAAGGTGTACGAGAATCGCGGCTGGGTCTGGGGTTATCGCGAGACCGATGAGCTGGGGGGGCGGGATCCCTATTCGGCCAGCAAGGCTTGCGCAGAGCTCGTCGCAAGATCCTTCCGGGCGTCCTTCTTCCAGGATTCGGCCGGTGCGGGCCGGTTCGGCCTGGCGAGCGCACGCGCCGGCAACGTGATCGGCGGCGGTGACTGGACGCCGCATCAATTGATACCGGAGGCGATCGCCGCACTGTCGCGCGGCGAACCCGTCAGGTTGCGCAATCCCGGGGCCACCAGGCCCTGGCAGCATGTCCTCGATTGCCTGGCGGGCTATCTCAGGCTTGCGGAGGTGCTGTACGCCGAGCCGGACCAGTACGCGGGGGACTGGAATTTCGGTCCCGCGGAGAGGGATGTCGCACCGGTGGCCCGCGTGGTCGAACTGCTGGGGGAGCCCTGGGGAGTCGAACCTGCGTGGACGCGCGATTCCGCGCACTATCCGCACGAAGCGATGGAACTGAGTGTCAATGCACAGAAGGCCAGTCGGGAACTTGGCTGGCGCTGCCGTCTGCCATTGGCGACGGCCGTGGCGTGGACTTCGGGCTGGTTTCGCGAGTACCTTGCCGGCAGGGATGCGCGGCAGCTGTGTGACGCGCAGATCGGCGAATTCCAGGCATTGGCGCCAGGCGGGAGCGGGTCGGCATGAAGCGCAGGGATTTCATTCTCGGTTCGGCGGGTGCGGCGTTGCCATTGTTGGGCCATGCGCAATTGCCGTGTGCGCCGCCCCAGGTCAGCGTCGCGGGAGGCGGATCCGCGGCGACCGCCTGTCGTCCCGCCGGCGTCGCCAGCTACGCAACGAACTTCCCCGTCGCGGAGAATCCGCTTGCCGAAGGCGGGAAGTGGTTGTGCGGGAAGGCGGTCGGGCTCGACTGGAACAATCCGCAGGTGCTTGCGGGCAGGGCCTGCGCATCGGTTCGTTCCGGTGCGAGCGGCAGTCGCTACGACGACAGCATCGCGCACCTGAGCAGGGCTTTCGCATCGATTGGCGCCAACCAGTATGCGGAAGGCACGGTTTATCGTGCGCCGGGCTATTCGCCCGCCGGTTCGAAGCACGAGATCGAGTTGCTGCTCCGTTTCGAGATCAGCGCGCACGGCGCACGCGGTTACGAGGTACTGTGGGGCCACGACGGCGATTTTGCAGTCGTGCGCTGGAATGGGCCGCTGGGCGATTACACGGACCTGGGCGTCAACGGTCCCGGTCCGGGCATCGCCGTGGATGGGGACGTGCTTCGCGCCGTGATCACCGGCAACCTCATCATGGTCTACAAGAATGGCGCCCTGGTGGGCACCAGCCCGCCGAATTCGACCTGGCAGGATGGCCAGCCGGGCATCGGCTTCTGGCCGGTCGACTCCTCGACACCGGCCAGCTATGGCTGGAAGCGGTTCGAGGCCGGCACGACCTAGCCGCCGATCATCGTTCGCGAGAAGTTGAGGGCACCCACCAGGTGCCGCCGGGATATCAGCGCCAGGGCGCCGCAATAGACCAGACCACCGGCGATGATCAGCGCGACGAGGGCCACGGAATTCGGCCAGCCCGCCAGCAGGAATCGCAGTGCCGCGATGGCGGCGTACATGATCGCCGCGGCCGCCGCAGGCGCCGCGCACTCGGCCAGCAGGCCCGATATCGGCACGCCGATGAAGCGCACGACGGACATCACGGTGAACGAATAGGCGAGGGGAATGGTGACCAGCCAGGCCGAACACAGGCCGACGAGTCCCCACTGGGCGCCCACATAGAACCCCGTAGGCAGCAGGAGGAAGTTGATGATCGTGTTTCGCAGCTCGAGGGCGCGATTCCCGAGGGCGAGCGATGTCGTGTACAGGATGTTGCAGATCATGCGTATCGGCACGATGAGCGGCAGGATGACGAGTGCCGGCACGATCGCGAGCCATTTCTGCCCGAACAGGACCCTGACCAGCTCAGGCGCGACGGCCGATATGCCCCACAGGGCCGGGAATGCGACCGTCGCAACCAGGCCGACCGACTTGTACAGATTCTGCCGCACGCGCGGCAGGTCGCCCTGCTGGCGGGCAACCGCGGGCAGCATGATCTGGTTGACGGTGCCCATGACCTTCGACATCGGAAGGGTCGCCAGCTGTTGCGCCACCGAGTACTGGCCGATCTGGACGGTGGAGAGAAACGCGCTGCCGATCATGATGTCCGACTGCACGAGCGCGATGTAACTGACCCGGCTGTTGACGAGGGTCAGCCCGAACTTGAGCTGCTCGCCGATGCCACGCGCCGAGAACAGCGGTCGCACGCGCTCGCCAAAGGCAAGCAGCGCGACGGTGCGCACCACGGCGCCGGCGAGCATGCCGAAGACCAGCGACCAGACGCCCTTGCCGAGTGAGGCGAGCAGCAGCGTGACGGCGATGCTGACGATGCCGACGGTCATCTCGATCTTGGCAAGCGGGCGGAAGGTCAGCTCGCGGGTCCACAGTGCGCTCGGCACGACCGCGATGGCGGCGATGAAGATCTGCAGCGAGGCGCAGGCCACCGGCCAGACCAGTCGCGGCTCCCGGAACAGGAACGCGATCAGCGGCGCGGCAGCGGCGACCAGCAGCGTGATGCCGGCGCCGAACAGCAGCGACATGCCGTACATCTTTCGCAGCTCGTCGCGCGTGAATTCGGCCCAGCGCACGATCGCCGCCTCGAGGCCGAATTCTGCAATCGCGGCGGCGATGGCGAGGACCACCGAGACCTTGGCCATCAGGCCGTAGTCCTCGGGCGTCAGCAGGCGCACCACCACGAGCGTGCCGGCCCAGCTCACGAGCTGGGAGACCAGCTTGGCGGCGGTCGCCCACTTCAGGGCGGAAATGGCCTTGCGCTCAATGCTCATGCGGGCGCCCGGGGTTGGGTTCTGTCGGCGCGACACAGAGCCAGGCCCCGCGCCAGAACAAGGGCTCGTATTGTGCATTGAACAACTGGCGCTCGCCGGAGAAATGCACGTCGCGCAGCAGATAGGCCGGTGTCTTCATGACGCGCATTTCACCGCTGACGATGTCGATGAGCCGGCCGATCCCCGCCTGGACAAGATGGCTTTCGCCGCAATACTTCAGCATGTCGGCCTCGAACCCCAGGCCGCGATGGGTGAGTCGATCGTCCAGCGTGGCGCGGATCGACGCCGCCGACCGGACGACCACCCGATCGCCTGGCCTGAACCGGACTTCTTCGGGCTGCGGGTCGGCGCGTCCGCCGGGGTCGAACGAGGGAAAGCCGATTCCACCGCGATGGTGCTGGAATTCGTTGAACAAATGCGTGAGCCAGGCCACGAGAAACGCCGCGGGCGCCACGTTGCCGCAGATCAGGGGTCGCCAGAAGTTGATCGGGCTCCAGTTGCCCGAAGGTACGGAAGCGGCGTGCAACTGGGTCAGCTGGCAGGTGAACGCCGGCCCGCGCGTACCCCACGACAGGACTCCTGCCGCCGCCTCCGATGGCGGGGCGCGGGACTGCGGTGCCGCGTCCCCGTCGCCGGCACGCGGGTCGATCCTTCGCAGCCATGCTGATTTCCAGATCGCGTGGCAGGCCGCTTCGCAACCGCCATGACCCGCGCCGTCGCAGGTGAGTCCGGCCAGCAATACCGTGCCGGCCATGTGGCGCATGCGGCGGGACTTGCGATAATCGAAGAGCCGGTGCATGCCGCGGAACACGCGCGCGCGACGGCCGCACATCGCGAGCATCTCGGGCATGAAGGGCAGATCTTCGAGGCAGCCCCGCTCATCGAGCGTCGCGCGAATTTCCGGCCAGGTGCGTACCTCGACCCGGTCGCCGACGATCAGCTCGTGGCCGAGGAAGCGCCGGGCGAGCCAGCGCCGCAGCCGGCTTCTCGGCCGGGCGGCTGCGGACTCGATGGCGGCGGGCGCGCGTGAGCCATTCAATGAGAGAAAGAGATCACCGTCGCCGCACGCCGCCCGGCGGTGGCGGATGATGACCAGGACACAGGCCGCGACCAGCACGCTCGCGACGATGCCGCCCGCGGACGCGAGCAGGGCAAGCGGGATCGCGGCCCCTGGCGGCAGGAACATGATCGACGCGGCGGCCGCCGCGGCACTGGCGACAAACAGGATGCAGCAGGCAATGGTGCTCTTGATGTAGCTCTGGAGGGTCGCGGACATGGCCGGATCGCTAGAATGTGTATTCGTCCGAGAGCTTCAGGGCGCGCCGCGCCGCTTGCGTGACATCGCGGGCGAGCTGCGCCCGCTGCCAGAGCGTGGCCCTCAGCAGGATCCCCATGATCCGCAGTTTTTTCCCCGCCGGTAGCGGTGCGCAGAACAAGGCACGCGCGCGTTCATGGGCCCACGTCCAGTGCGGAAAGTTCATGCCCGCCCGCGCGTCAGGCTCCACCCATTTCCTCATCTCCTTCACCGTCTTGACGCGCGAAATGGAGCCGGGATGGAAGCGTCGCAGGAGCGCCGGCTCGACCAGCTGGAATATCTGCCCGCGCAGCGCCAGTTCCCAGATGAAGACCGGGTCCCAGCCGATGTAGTCCGGGCCGGTGCGCATGCGGCGCAGCGACGGGGCGCGCAACAGGCCGTAGGCGATCACGTGCTGGTAGTTGGCAAGGAGTATCTGGCGCGCGCGCCCGACCGCATCCGGCGATTCGAGGTTCAGGCTGCGCTCCATCGTGCGGATGACGGTGCCGGCTTCGTCGATGTTCTTCGTCGCCGGCATCACCGCCTCGACTTCGGGCCGCGCATCCAGCACCTGGACCATGGCCGCGAGCAGGCCGGGCTCCAGCACATCGTCGCCGCCCGCCCAGCGAAAGTACGGGGTCGAATCGCCGATCGCTTCCATGACGCGCCGGTGGTTCCAGAGGATGCCCCGGTTGGTCGGCGAGCGCAGGTACGTGACTCGCGGGTCCAGGCGGGCGTAGTGGGCGCAAATCTCCGCGGTCGCGTCGGTCGATCCGTTGTCCGAGATTACGAGCCCGAAGTCCCCGAAGGACTGCGCGAGATGGCTCTCGATGGCGGCCGCGAGGTACTTCTGGCCGTTGTAGACGGGCAGCCCGACGATGACCTTGCGTTGACTCATGGGCGCGAACCGGGCAGCAGCTTGCGGGAATAGGTCAGGTAGGAGCGCAATCCGCCCGGCGCCGCCAGCGAGCGCAGGTGCAGTCGCCAGGCCTCCCGCAGGTTTCCCTGGCGCGCATGCTCCCATGAGGCATTGTGGCATTCGATGCCATGACGGCGGCGCATCGCAGCCTCGTACCGGGTCCCGGCGTATTCGTCGAGCAGCCTGCGCCAGATTTCCGGTGCCGTGACCGCGTGGGCGGCACTCTTCGAAAGCGAATCCGGGGTGTCGCTGTAGTATCGATACGCCGGCTCATCGAGGAACCCGACCTTGTGGTGGCGCGCCAGTTTCAGCGCCATCAGGGTCCATTCCAGGTGGCGCAGCTCGGTGTCGAATACGGCGAGATCTATCTGCTCCCTGCGCAGCGTGAACGAGCAGGCGCTCCAGCCGACCTGCATCATGGTCTCGACGAAGTCGTCGCAACGTTCCGCCTTCGGCGGAAAGATCTTCCGGGTCGACTGGCCGCTGACGAGCAGGCCATCCGTGACGAGGACATCGACATCGGGGTGTGCCCGAAAGTAGTCCAGCTTGCCATCGAGCGTGCCGGGAAGCAGTTCGTCGTCATCGTCGAGGAAGCCCAGGAACTCCCCCGTGGCCATCTCCGCGCCGACGCGGCGTGCGAGCGCGTGGGAGCCGCTTTGCAGTCGTACTACCTGGGTGTCCGCGCGCGTGGCCAGCCAGTCGAGCACCGCCTGGCTGACACGATGGCCATTGGCAACCACGAGTATCGAATACACGTGGGCGCCTGCCATGGTGCGTACCGATTCGCAGGCGCGCTTCAGCAGCTCGCTGCGCGCATCGTCGCAGCGGGAGGCAATGACGATCGTGATCGCGCAGCGGCTAGTCAACTGGCAGTCGGCCGGCGGCGGGCCGACAAGGCCGACTCCGCCGCGCGCTCCCCGCTGAGGTAGCTTTCATCGGTCCACATGTAGCCCCAGTCGCCGTAGCGGCCGCAATAGTGGATACCGATGTCGTCGAGGTAGCCGTGTACCGTCTCGAGCGCCGCGGCGCGCTCCAGGTCGAAAATCACGTTGGCGTAACGCACCACCCTGGCACCCCGGTAGAGGATCCGGTCGCCCTCGCGCAGGATTGCGCAGCGCTGCAGGTCGGCGATCACCTGGTCGACGACCGCGTCGGGCTGCATGTCGAGCGGCCGGTACTTGTCGGAGAAATAGACCTCCGCCTGGATGCTGCCGCAGCCGGGCGGGGCATTGGTCGCCGACAGCATGTGGGGAAAGCTCAGGCGCGTGAAGCAGATGTCCTCGTCGTAGATGTAGGTGATCTGGCCTGCCGACAGGTCGGCGCGGTCGACGCCCACGTTCACGAGTACGCAGGTCGAGCAGGCGAGGCGGCGCGCGGCGGCGACGACATCCGCCGGCGCGCCGACGATCATGGGCAGCAGCGCGGGCAGCGCAATCGAGGAAACCAGCTCGCCGTACCCCGTGGACGCGCCGTTCGCGAATCGGATGCCGCGCGCCTGCGGGTCGATCGACACGACCGCGTGTTGCAGGCGTATGTCCGCAATCCCCGGAAAGGGCCGCAGGTACGAAAGGAAGCCGCCCTGCTTCGGGTAGCGGAAGTGGGTGATGTAGTGCACCTCCGGCTGCCAGGGCGCGAGAGCGCCGCGCAGCAACTCCTGCAGGCTCGGCCGGTACATGCGCGGACCCAGCCACTCGGTGCTCATGTTGCTCGCAGTGGTGAGGTGGTACTTGCGCGTGTACTGCATCGGGAACAGCTCGGCGAACCTGCGGCCGTAGCTCGCGATCAGCCATTCCTCGTAATTGGCGAGCGGGCGCTCCGGCGCATCGTGGACCTTGACGAAATCGGTGATGATCTCGACCACCAGGTCGTGCGGCAGGCCGTTGAGGTGAAGTTGCACCGGGTGGGTGAGCCTGAGGCCCCGCCAGTAGTTGTCGAGCTTGACCTGCAGGGCTTCGTACTGTTGATCGACGTGCGAGGCGAGCAACTCCTGGATGCGCGCGTCCTTGGTGAAGGAAATATGCGGGCCCAGGTCGAACAGGAAACCGCCGGGTTCCCTGAACGAGGCGGTATGCCCGCCGAAATAGTCGTTGCCGTCATAGACGACCGGGCGGATTCCCTCCTGGCCGAGGCGCGATGCCGCGCCGAAACCCGCCATGCCGGAGCCAATGACGACGATGTCCTGCTTCATGCGCTGCGCCGCATTCCAGGCGCAGCGCCCGGGCCCACCGCACCCGCGACCGGCCAGCGCCGCATCTGTTCGAGCCAGAGCGAATCGCTCAGGCGGGGCGCGGGCATCCGGACATCGCCGAAGCAGAGCACTTCGTCTTTCCCGATATCCCGCAGGAGTACGCAGCCCTCGGACAGCGCGATCGGCAGTGCATTGGCGGCGCGCGCGGCGGCATGATTGTCGATCAGGCCGTAGCTGCAAAAGCCCCCGATGCCATCGAGGCGCTCGCCGGCCTTCAGGGGGCGCTTGGCGACGGTGACCACCTCGCAGGAGGGGCCGCTTCGCGGCGCGACGGTCGCATCCCGATGCAGGACCGCGCGGCCGATGGTCGAGGGCAACTGGATGTGCGGCAGGTGGAACGGCGTGTAAAAGACATAGAAGGGGCCATCGCCCAGCTTGTAATAGGCCAGCTGGGTCTGCTTGAGCGGGTTCTCTTCATGGACCACCACGAAGCCGCCTGTCATCGGCATCGCGCCGACCGAATAGTCCACGATGCCGCCCGAGAGCATGGATTCGGCCGGCAGCAGTTTCGCGAGCTCGCGCACGTAGGCGCAGGCAGGGCCGCACATGCCACGGCGCGCGACACCGAACCCGGTGGCATTGGCGAGCACGGTGGTTTCCATCGAAAGCTTGGTCGAGTCCGCGAACGAGGTCACCTTGCGCACGTCCTGGTCGTGCTTCTGCGCGAACTGCGCCTGCGTGTCGGGGTTGCGGTAGTAATCGACCATGCCCTTGATGTTGCCCGCCGCCACCGGCTTCAGGCCCACCGTCTGGCAATACCGGAAGAGGGTCATCGCGACGCCCGGTTCGTCACCGTCGGTATGCGTCAGGACCACGCCGGCTTCGTCGGCGCGCGACTTCAGGATCGGACCGACCAGTGAATCGAGCTCGGCGTTGACAAGGACGACCGGCTTTCCATGCGCGAAGGCATCGAGCGCGACGCTCGCGCCGAAATCCACTGTGCCGGTCACCTCGATGATGATGTCGATGGCATTGGAGCGCGCCAGCACCTGCGGGTCGTCGGCGATTACGATCCGGCCGCGATCGATCGCAGCGTCAGCCTCGGCCGCGGTTTCCGCGGACTTCCAGCCCTCGAGGCCGGCTTCCCGCAGCGCGCGCTCCGCGTGGGCCGGTGTGCGATTGGAGATGCCGCTGAGCCGCATGCCGGGCACGGGCGTGCCGAGCTGCAACGCGATCGCACGGCCGGTGGCGCCCGCGCCGACGACGCCGACCCGGATCGGGCGGCCCTCGGCCTCGAGCCCCTGCAGCTGGCTGAAAACGGAGCTGCTCGTGGCGGTGGCGGGAACCTTGTCAGTCTTCATGGTGATTCTCCATCCTGGCGGCCGGCCGCGAAGTCGAGCAGCGGCCAGCGTCGGTCCTGGTCCGAGACCACGGTCACCGGCTGCGGCCACGCGACCCCGATCGCGGGATCGTCGTGGCGCACGCCGCGGGCATGTTCGGGCGAGTACCTTGCCGAGGCCATGTAGTGAAACTCCGTGTCGTCCTCGAGCGCCTGGCAGCCGTGTGCGCAGCCTTCCGGAATCAACAGCATGTGGCCGTTGCCAGCTGTCAAGTATGCGCCGTGCCAGGATCCGAAAGTGGGAGACTCCGCACGGAGATCGACGACGACATCGAACAGCGAGCCGCGCGTGCAGCGCACGAGCTTGGCCTCGAGGGCGGGCGCGAGCTGATAGTGCAGGCCGCGCACGGTCCCGCGATGGCGGCTGAGGCCCATGTTGGCCTGTCGCGGCCGGAACTGGATACCGTGGCCGATGAATTCATCCTCGCACCACACGCGCATGAAGTGGCCCCTCTCGTCGACATGGGGCGAGGGTACGACGAGCCATGCATCGCGCACGGAACATTGCAGGAAGTTCATGTTTGACTTCGCAAATTCGACTTATTTCGGGGGTTTATTCCCCCTGACCTATTATCATAACCGGCCATGCGGGGGTGCCGATGAAAGTTGTCCTGTTCTGTGGCGGTCTCGGAACCCGGCTTCGCGAGCACTCCGACACGATTCCGAAGCCGCTGGTCGGCATCGGCTACCGCCCGATCCTGTGGCACCTGATGCGCTACTACGCGCACTTCGGCCATACGGAATTCATATTGTGCCTCGGCTATCGCGGCGATCTGATCCGCGAGTACTTCCTCGAGTACAACGAGGCCATGTCCAATGACTTCACGCTGCTCGCGGGCGAGAAGCGGGTCGAGCTGCACGGCCGCGACCTCGACAACTGGAAGATCACCTTCGTCGACACGGGGCTGCACAGCAATATCGGCCAGCGCCTGCTGCGCGTGCGCAAGTACCTGGAGGGCGAGCCGGCTTTCCTCGCCAACTATGCCGACGGCCTGTCGGATCTCCCCCTCGACCGCCACATCGCGCAGTTCCTGGCCAACGAGCGCCTGGTGGCGAGCTTTGCCGCCGTGCCGAGCAGCCAGAGCTTCCATGCGGTGCGGACGGACGATGCGGGCATCGTGACGCACATGGGGGCGATGCCGGACCAGCCACTGCTCATCAACGGGGGCTTCTTCGTCTTTCGCGCAGGCATTTTCGATTGCATCGGCGAGGGTGAGGAGCTGGTCGAAGCGCCCTTCGCGCGACTGATCGAGCAGCGGCGGCTCCAGGCGTACCGCTGGCGCGGCTTCTGGCAGTGCATGGATACCTTCAAGGACAAGATCAGCTTCGATCGCATGGACGCGCGCGGCGATTGTCCATGGATGCTCTGGCGCGACGTTCGGTGAGGAGGGGGCTTGCTCGAACTGATCGGTAGTTTGCCCAGGGGCCGCACGGCGCGCGTGTTGTGCGTGGGCGCCCACTGCGACGACATCGAGATCGGCTGCGCCGCCACGCTGCTGGCGCTGCAGGGCCGGCGCTCCAGGCTCGAGATCAGCTGGGTCGTGGTGAGTGCGCCGGCTGTCCGTCGCGCCGAGACCCGGCGGGCGATGGAGATGCTCGTGCGGCGTGGCGCCCGCGGGTCACTGACGACGGGCGGGTTCGCCGATGGCCGCTTTCCGTCCGACTACGGGGCCATCAAGGATTTCTTCGAGTCCCTGAAGCGACTGCCTGCTCCGGATCTCATCTTCTGCCATGAGCGGGATGACCGGCACCAGGACCACCGCGTCGTCAACGAAATGGTGTGGAGTACCTTCCGGGACCAGCTGGTGCTGGAGTACGAGATCCCGAAATGGGACGGCGGCCTGGGTGAGCCGAACATGTACGTGCCGGTGTCGGCCGCGCAAGTTCGCGCCAAGGTGCAGGCACTGATGACGGCCTATCGCAGCCAGCGTCACAAGGACTGGTTTTCGGCCGATACCTTTCGTGCGCTGGCGCGCCTGCGCGGGCTCGAATGCCGCGCGCGCAGCGGTCATGCGGAGGCGTTCCACGCTCGCAAGGTGTTGTTCCCGGGCCTCGGTCCCGGAGCGGGCAGCCGGCAGCGCTGAACGGTCGTCCTGAATCATGTGCGGAATCGCGGGAATCCTGAACCTGCAGCCGGGCGCGCCGCTGCGCGCGCCGGAGCTCGCGGCAATGCTCGCGCCGCTCGAAAGTCGCGGCCCCGATGGGCACGGAACCTACCTCGACGAGCCTGATCTCGTGGGCCTCGCCCATGCGCGCCTGTCCATCATCGACCTCCAGGGCGGGGCGCAGCCGATACACAACGAGGACCGTTCGGTCTGGGTCAGCTTCAACGGGGAGATCTTCAACTATGTCGAGCTGCGCGCCGAGCTCGAGGAGGCGGGCCACCGCTTCTACACGCACACCGACACCGAAGTGATCGTGCACCTCTACGAGGAGCATGGGCCGGGATTCGTCGAGCGATTGAACGGCCAGTTTGCGATTGCGCTCTGGGACAAGTCCCGCCGGCGGCTGGTCCTGGCGCGCGATCGCGCGGGGATCCTGCCGCTGTTCTATGCCCGCGACGGCGGGCGGTTGCTGTTCGCCTCGGAAGTGAAGTCGCTGCTGCGCGGCCTGTCCCGCCAGCCGCAACTGAACCGCACGGCACTCGACCAGGTGTTCACCTTCTGGTCGACCGTCGGGGCCGCGACCCTGTTCGAGGGTGTCGAGCAACTGCCGCCGGGGCACCTGCTCATCGCGGAGCAGGGTGGCATCACGGTCCGCTGTTACTGGGACTGGCTGTTCCGCGAGCCCGGCGGCTACCTGCGCGGTACCGTGGAGGACCTGGCGCACGAGCTGCACGAGCTGTTGCTGGATGCGACCCGCATCCGCCTGCGCGCCGACGTACCGGTGGGCGCCTACCTGTCGGGCGGGCTCGACTCCACGGCGCTCGTTGCGCTGATGTGCGAGGGCGGCGTCAGGCCCAACACCTTTTCGCTGGGGTTTGCCGATCCGGGCCTGGATGAGAGCGAGCATCAACTCGCGGCCGCGGCGCATTTCGGCGTCAACCATCGCACGATTCGCGTCGACGCCGGCCACATCCGCGACGGTTTCGTGCGCACGGTGTGGCGCGCTGAGACTCCATTCCTGCGCTGCGCACCGATCCCGCTGATGGCGCTCTCGGGCCTCGCCCACCGCAGCGACTGCAAGGTCGTGATGACGGGAGAGGGCGCCGACGAGGTATTCGGGGGCTACGATCTGTTCAAGGAGGCGAAGATCCGCCGCTTCTGGGCGCGCCGGCCCGATTCGGCCTGGCGACCGCGGCTGCTGCAGCGGCTCTATCCCTACCTGGACATCACCGCCGCGCGTGGCCAGGCATATAGCGAAGCCTTCTTCGGGACGGGCCTCGCGGGGAGCGCTGCGCCGTTCTTCGCGCACGAGCCGCGCTGGAAGACGACGGCGCAGGCCAAGGCGCTCTTCTCGCAGGAGACACGCCGGCGGGTCGATGGCCAGGACCCGGTGGCGGCACTCGCCGCGACGCTGCCGGCGGCTTTCGGGTCCTGGGACCCGTTCAACCAGTCCCAGTATGTCGAGGCGAAATCGCTGCTCGCCGGTTACCTGCTGTCGACGCAGGGCGATCGCATGTTGATGGCCAACAGCGTGGAAGGCCGCTTCCCGTACCTGGACCATCGCGTCATCGAGTTTGCCAACGCACTGGATCCGCGGCTGAAGATGCGGGTACTCGAGGAGAAATACCTGCTCAAGAAGGCGATGGGCGGGCAGCTGCCGCCGGCCATCCTGGCACGCAGGAAGCAACCTTACCGCAGCCCGGACAGCCAGGCCTTCGAGGCCGATGGCATCGATTTCGTCGAAGACGCGCTGGCCGATGCCAGCGTCCGGCGCGCCGGCTACTTCGACGCGGAGCGCGTTCGGCTGCTCTGGCGCAAGGTGCGTTCGGGGCGTGCGGTGAGCTATAAGGACAGCATGACGTTCATCGGCGTGCTGTCGACCCAGGTGTGGCACGGCCTTTTTGTGGAAGGCGTCACGCCCGCGCCAGCGGGCACATAGTCAAATGCCGGGCCTCAGGGAGTGACAGCAAGCATGGCGGCAGCGGAACAGGTCAGACAGTACATCCTCGAGAATTTCCTCTTCACCACCGACAGTTCGCAACTGGGGCTGGATGAATCCTTCCTCGGGCGCGGCCTGATCGACTCGACCGGCATGCTCGAAGTCATCCTGTTCCTCGAAGAGAGCTTTGGCGTGAAGGTGGCCGACGACGAGATGATTCCAGAGAATCTCGATTCGGTGAACAGGATCGCCGCGTTCGTCGAGCGCAAGAAAGGCTGAACCGTGGCGGCCGCCCCGGCGAGCCTGGTGGACCTGCTGCGCGGGTCCGCGCAGCGTTTCCCGGATCGCCAGGCGATCCTGCATCGGGGTGGCGGCGTCAGCTATCGCGAGTTGTGGCAGGGCGTGCGACGTGCCGCCAACGCCCTGCGTGCGAGCGGGCTCGTGCCCGGCGAGCGCGTCGCGCTCCTGATCGAGAACTCCCCCGAATACGTGACGGCCTACTATGCCGTGCTGCAGGCCGGGGGCGTCGCGGTCGGTCTCAACACCGCCCAGCGCGGGGCCGAGATCGTGCGCAACGTCGCGCATTGCGCCGCGAGCGTGCTGGTGGCGATGCCGCGGCATCCGGCGCTGCCGGTCCTGCTCGCCGATTGCCCCGGCTTGCGCCGCGTCGTCACGCTTCCCGACGAGGGCGCGGTGCCGGCCGGTGCGAGCGGCTGGCTCGACTGGCTCGCGACCGCCGATGACGCGGACCGTTCCGCGCCGGTGGAAACCCGGTCAGCCGCAGCGATCATCTACACCTCCGGAACCACGGGCGATCCGCGCGGCGTCACGCTGAGCCATCGCAACCTCGTCGCGAACACCCAATCCATCCTCGGCTACCTCGGCCTCACGGAAGCCGACCGCATCGTCAACGTGCTGCCGTTCTACTATTCCTACGGCAACTCGGTGCTGCATACCCATCTCGCGGCCGGTGGTTCGCTGGTACTCGAGAATTCACTCACCTACCCGCACCTGGTCGTGCAGACGATGGCGCGGGAGCGCGCGACCGGGTTCTCGGGCGTGCCCTCGACCTTCGCACTGTTGCTGCAGCGGGTCGCGCTCGCCGACTACGACCTAGCGTCGCTGCGCTACCTGACCCAGGCGGGTGGCGCGATGGCACCGGTGCTCGCGCAGCGCCTGCGTGCGGCGTTGCCCGCGGTGCGCCTCTACGTGATGTATGGGCAGACCGAGGCTACCGCGCGCATCAGCTACCTGCCCCCCGAGCGGCTGGACGAGAAGCCCGGGAGCGTCGGAGTCGGCATTCCGGGCGTCTCCATCGAAGTGCGCGACGCGCAGGGTGCGAAGCTGCCCGCGGGAGTCGCAGGTGAAGTCTGTGTCCGGGGTGACAACGTGATGCTCGGCTACTGGGAGAATCCTGCCGCAACGGCGCAAGTACTGCGGGACGGCTGGCTCCACACCGGGGACATCGGGCGGCTCGATGCGGACGGCTACCTGTCACTGGTCGGCCGCTCGTCGGACATGATCAAGACCGGCGCGCACCGGGTGAGCCCGCTCGAGATCGAGGAAGTGGTGCTCGAGCTGGCCGGCGTCGCCGAGTGCGCGGCGGTCGGCATCGCCGACCCGATCCTCGGGGAGGTCGTCAGGGCCTGCATCGTTCCCGCCGCAGGTGCCACGCTCGAAGCGCGCGCTGTCCAGGCCCATTGCCGCGACCGGCTCGCTGCCTACAAGGTGCCGAAGGAGGTGGTTTTCGTGGCAAGCTTGCCGAAGACCGCCTCGGGCAAGGTCAAACGATTCATGCTGAAGGAAGCCGAATGACGAAGGGACAACCACTGTCGGCCGAGCGGGCGTTCGCGCTCGATTACGCGGCCGAGATCGAGCGTGTCGCGCAGGCCCTGAGGCGCGCGCTCACCACCGAGCTCAACCGCCGCGGCCTGGTCGTCGCGATCTCGGGCGGCATCGACAGTTCGGTGAGTGCCGCGCTCGCCGTGCGCGCGGTGGGCCCCGGGCGGGTCTACGGCCTGCTGCTGCCCGAACGCATCTCGTCGCCGGCCAGCACGCATCGCGGGCGGCTGCTCGCCGCGCACCTCGGCATCGAGCACGAAGTCTTCGACATCGCGCCCGCGCTCGAGGCGCTCGGCTGCTACGCGCGCATCGAGCAAGTCTGCCAGGCGGTGCACCCGGGCTATGGCGCCGGATGGAAGAACAAGATCGTGCTCGAGGGAGGGCTCGAAGGCCGCTACAACCATTTCAAGCTCGTGGCGCAGGACCCGGCCGGCAAGATCCACGAAGCGCGCCTCGAGTACCGCCAGTACCTGATGATCGTCGCGGCGACGAATTTCAAGCAGCGGGTCAGGAAGACGATGGAATACTTCCATGCGGACCGGCTCAACTACGCGGTCGTCGGCACGCCGAACCGGCTCGAATACGACCAGGGCTTCTTCGTGAAGAACGGCGACGGCTCCGCCGACGTGAAGCCGATCGCGCACCTCTACAAGTCGCAGGTCTACGCGATGGCGCGCTTCATGAAGCTGCCGGAGGAGATCTGCAACGCGGTGCCGACCACCGATACCTACAGCCTGGCGCAGGGCCAGGACGAATTCTACTTCGGCCTGCCGTACGCGCAGATGGACCTCGCCTTGTGGGCCCGCGAGCACCAGGTGGGCGCCGCCGAACTCGGCGAGGCCCTCGGCATCCCCGAGCAGGCGGCGCAGGCCGTCTACGCCGACATCGAGGCGAAGCGGCGCGCGACCCGGTATCTCGGCGGCGCGCCGATCCTGATGGGCGAGCCGCCCGGGGCGCGCTGACGCAGCCTAGCGTTGCTTGAAGTCCTCGGGCGTCAGCTGGTGGCGGCCGAGCAGCTTGTAGAAATCGGTGCGGTTGCGCTTGGCGAGGCGCGCCGCCTGCGAGACGTTGCCGCCCGTGATCTGCAGGATCTGCGACAGGTAGCTGCGCGTGAACTCGTCACGCGCCTCGT
>CAZRLI010000003.1:0-27501 GCA_964600535.1 uncultured Steroidobacteraceae bacterium
CGCGTGGCTGCCGAGCCTGAGGATCGTGCCATCGACGAGGGCGACATCGAGCCCGATCACGCTGTCGGCAACCGGTCCGTAGCGACCGGAACCGAGGAACATGCTGCCCTGGGACAGCGCGCCGCCGACGGTCGCCTTCTGGCCCGAGAGCGGCCCCCAGTACGGAGTGCGCACGCCGTGCGGCCCGAGCGCTTCGTTCAGTGACATCCAGGTCGCGCCGCACTCCACGGTGACATAACCGTCCTCGGCGTTGATCTCGAGGATCCGGTCGAGGCGCAACAGGTCGACCGTGATGGAATCCTCGCGCTGCGGCAGGTAGCCGTCGGTGTACGACATGCCGCCGCCCCGCGGCACCACCGCGAGCCCCGCGCGTGCAATCGCCTTGAGCGCGGCCGCGAGCTCGTCCGCCGACCCCGGCCGGATGACCGCGAGCGGCAGGCGCCCCTCGCGATAGACATCCTGCGAGTAGAAGCGTCTCTCCGCTTCGTCGGTCAGCACGTTGTGCGCGCCGAGCAGCGCGGCCAGCTCCGCGAGGAGAGTGGTTGCCATGGAATCTCCCGATGTCGTGCGCGCGAGTGTAGCGCCGCGCACCGTCCCGGTGGGCAGTGCTGCGGCCGCGTCTCGGAAAGTCCCTACCGGCCCCTCGGTTTTCCCCAACTTGCGCTCCGCACTGCGGTCGCGGACAACTGACGGCCATGGAATCGACGCGCCCCATCCGTGCCCTGATCCGCGGCCTCGACGCCCTCACTGTGCTGAACCTGAAGAACGGTGCGACCGTCTCGGAGGTCGCGCAGGACATCCGGTTGCCGCGCACGACCACCTATCGCATCCTCGAGACGCTGAGCCACGCAGGCTACGTCTACCGCGATCCGGTCGACGACCGCTACCGCCTCACGATCATGGTCCGTGGCCTGTCGGATGGCTTCGACGACGAGGCCTGGGTCACGCAGGTCGCGCGCCCCTTCCTCAACGACCTCACCAAGGACATCGTGTGGCCGGTCGCGATCGCGTCGCTGTCGGGCACCTCGATGATGGTGCGCGAATCGACCGATCACCGCAGCCCGCTCGCGGTCGAACGCTTCTCGGCCGGCTTCCGCGTGCCACTGCTCACGTCGGCATCCGGTCGCGTGTTTCTCGCCTTCTCCCCGGCGGCGCAGCGCGACTCGCTGCTCGAGATCCTCTCGCGCTCGACGCGCGAGGTCGACAAGCTCGCCGGCAATCGCACCGAAGTGCAGAAGATTCTCACCGAGGCGCGCTCGCAGGGCTATGCGACCGCGGTGCGCCCGCGGCGCGTGACCGACGAAATCACCCTCGCCGTGCCGATCCAGCTCGACGACCGGGTGCTTGCCGCGGTCTCGGTGCGCTTTTCCGGCACCGCCGTACCGATCAAGCTCGCGGTCGAGCGCTTCCTGCCCAAGCTGCGCGAAACCGCCGGCAACATCCGTGCGACCTTCATCGAGCAGCAGCGCGACCCTCCGCAGCAGCACCACCGGCCTGCGCAATTGCGCTGATATACTCGTGAAATGAAGCGAATACTCGTCTGCGTCAAGCGCGTCATCGATTTCAATGTGCGTGTCCGCGTCAAGCCCGATGGCTCGGGCGTGGTCACCGACGGCGTCAAGCTGAGCCTCAATCCGTTCGACGAGATCGCGCTCGAGGAGGCGCTGCGCATCAAGGAGCGGGGCGAGGCTGAGGAAGTCGTCGCCGCCACCATCGGGCCTGCCGACTGCCAGCAGCAATTGCGCACCGCGCTCGCGATGGGTGCCGATCGGGCCCTGCATGTCGTGCAGGACGGTGGCGTGGAGCCGCTGGTCGCGGCCCGTGCTTTCCTCGGGCTGATCGGCAAGGAACAGCCTTTCCTCGTGCTGCTTGGCAAGCAGGCCATCGACGACGACAACAACCAGACCGGCCAGATGCTCGCGGCCCTGTGGCAACGCCCGCAGGCAACCTTCGCCTCCAAGGTGCAACTGGCGGGCGCCGTCGCGCGGGTGACGCGCGAGGTGGACGCCGGCCTCGAGACTCTCGAGGTCGACCTGCCCGCGGTCGTGACCACCGACCTGCGCCTGAACGAGCCCCGCTACGTCAAGCTGCCGGACATCATGAAGGCAAAGAAGAAGCCGCTCGAGACCCTGACGCTCGCGGACCTCGGCGTCAGCGTCGAGCGGCGCGTGCAGGTCCTCAAGACCGAACCCCCGGCGCAGCGGCAGAGGGGCATCCTGGTGAAGGACAGCCAGCAACTCGTGGCCGAACTGCGCAAGCGGGGAGTGCTGTAATGGCCAAGGTCCTCATCATTGCCGAGCACGATGGCAGCCGGCTGAACGCCAGCACGGCGAAGTGTGTCAGTTGCGCGCGCGCCATCCCGGGCGCCGAGATCGCCGTCGCGGTGCTGGCCGCCGACAGCGCCCAGGTTGCCGCGCAGGCCGCGCAGCTCGCGGGTGTCGCGCGCGTGCTGCGCGTCGACCGGCCCGAGAATGCGCCGGCGCTCGCCGCCGTGTTGGCCCCGCAGGTCGTGCAGCTTGCGGCACCCTTCTCCCATGTATTCGGCCCATCGACCACCTTCGGCAAGGACCTGATGCCGCGGGTTGCCGCGCTGCTCGACGCGCCGCAGCTGTCGGACATCATGGCGGTCGAGGGCGCCAGCCGCTTCCGTCGCCCGACCTACGCCGGCAATGCAATCGTCACCGTCGAAGTGCAGGCCGGCGTGCGGATCGTCGCGACCGTGCGCACCGCCTCGTTCGAAGCGGCACCGCCTGGCGGCTCCGCAGCGGTGGAAATGGTCGCGTCGGACGTGGCGCTGCCCTCCCACACCCGGTTCGTTGGCATCGCTTCGGCGAACAGCGATCGCCCTGACCTGCAGGGCGCGACCCGCGTCGTCTCGGGCGGTCGTGCGCTTGGCAGCGCGGACAACTTCAGGCTCATTTACGGGCTCGCCGACCGGTTGGGCGCCGCGGTCGGTGCCTCCCGCGCCGCAGTCGATGCCGGCTTTGCCGCCAGCGACCTGCAAGTCGGGCAGACAGGCAAGATCATCGCTCCCGAGCTCTACATCGCGATCGGCATTTCCGGCGCGATCCAGCACCTCACCGGCATCAAGGACGCCCGCACCATCGTTGCCATCAACAAGGACGCCGAGGCACCGATCTTCGAGGTCGCCGACGTGGGCCTCGTCGGCGACCTGTTCACGATCGTGCCGGAGCTCGAGAAGCTGCTGACGGCGTGAGGCGCGACCCGGCCGGCTCGCGAGGCTGGATCGTGCTGCTCGGGCTCACGAGCGGCCTGTCCACCTTCGGCATGGCGAGCCTGGTCCCCGCCCTGCCCGCGCTCGCGACCGCCCTGGACGCGGACTTCGGCGCCGTGCAGTTCGTGCTCTCCGTTTACCTGCTGGCGCTCGGCCTCGCGCAACCGGTGCAGGGAATGCTGTGCGACCGCTTCGGGCGCCGGCCCGTCATGCTTGCCGGCTTCTCGACCTTCGCGCTTGGCAGCGCGGCCGCCGCCTTCGCGCCTGGCCTGCCCTGGCTGATCGGCGCACGCCTCGTGCAGGCGCTCGGAGTCAGCGTCGGCACGGTCGCGGCGCGCGCGATGGTGCGGGACACCCACGACCCCGAGCGCGCCGCCGTCTCGCTGTCGTTCATCACCGCGGTCATGGGCCTCTCCCCGATCGTCTCGCCCATCGCCGGAGGCTTCATCGTCGAACATCTGGGCTGGCGCGCGATCTTCTGGCTGCACGTCGTGGTCGCGCTCGCGCTGCTGGCCTGGATGTCCGCGGCGATGCCGGAAACACGACCGGGCAGCCCGCGATCCGGCGGCCGCGCGGCGCTCGCGCGCGGTTGCGCGCTGCTGCTCGCGGATCGCCGCTTCCTCGGTTACACCCTGGTCTACGGCTTCGCCAACGGCGTGATCTACGCCTTCCTCACGGTCGGGGCGGCGTTCTTCGCAAGCGAATTCGGCATCGGCCCGGCGCGCTTCGGGTTGATGTGGGCATTGCTCGCGGCGGCTTTCACCGCGGGAGCCTGGTCCGCCGGGACCGGCGCCCGGCGATTCGGTGCGCGCCGGATGCTGCGAGGGGGTGTCGCGCTCACGGCGCTCGGCACGGCCATCTTCGGCGTGGCGGCGCTGCTGCGCGCACCGCAGGTGGGCGGCTATCTCGCGGCGCTCGTCCTGCTGATCGCGGGCAATGGCATCATGTCGCCGCTGGCGCTCGCGGGCGCCGTGGGCGAACACCCGGGCCTCGCCGGGCTGGCGAGCGGCCTGTCGAGCGCGCTCGCCATGCTGACGACGGTGATGTTCGCGGTGCTGACCGGCGCCCTCTATCGCGGTGGGCCCGGCACGATCGCCCTGCTGATGGCGCTCGGCGCGGCGGGCGTCGCGCTCGCCGCGCGGATCAGCTGTGCTCGGCGCTGACGCGCACCAGCGCCTTGCCGAAATTGTCGCCGCGCATCAGCCGGCAGAATGCCTGCGGGGCCTGCGCGAGCCCCTCGGTGACGTCTTCGCGATAGCGGAAGGCGCCGCTGCGGATCCAGCCGCCCACCACCCGCACCATCTCCTCCATGCGCTGCAGGTGGTCGTAGACGACCAGGCCGCGCATCGTCGCGCGCGCGCCAACCACCGGGCCGAGGAAAGGGCCCGGCGGCGGCTGGTCGAGGCTGTAGGACTCGATCATGCCGCAGAGCACGATCCGCGCCTGCAGCGCGAGATTGCGCAGCACGGCCTGCAGCGTGTCGCCGCCGACGTTGTCGAAGTACACGTTGATGCCGCGCGGGCATGCTTCCTTCAGCTGCGCCGCCAGCTCGCCCTTCTTGTAATTGACGCAGGCTTCGTAGCCGAGCTCGCGCACCGCGAACTCGCACTTCTCGTCGCTGCCGGCAATGCCGACCGCGCGGGCGCCCACCAGGCGCGCGACCTGCCCCGCCGTGCTGCCGACCGCCCCGGTGGCCGCGGACACGACGACCGTCTCGCCGGGCTTCGGCTCACCGAGGTAGACGAGGCCCGCGTAGCCGGTGAGCCCCGGCATCCCGAGCACGCCGAGCGCGGTCGAGACCGGCGCCATGGACGGGTCGAGCCTGCGCACGTCCTGCCCCGACGAAAGCGCGTATTCCTGCCAGCCATTGCGCACGCGGACGAACTCGCCGGCCCGGTAGTCCGTATGGCGTGATTCGACGATCTGCGCCACGGTGTCGCCGACCATGACGTCACCGGGCTTGAGCCGGTCGGCGTAGATCTGGCTGCCCTTCATCACGTTGCGGTAGTACGGATCGAGCGACAGCCAGACCGTGCGCGACAGGAACTGCCCTGGTCCCGGCGCCGGAATCGGGGTCGAATCCGCACCGAAATCCGCGGGCGTCGGCAGGCCCTGGGGCGTGCGCTGGAAGGTGATCCGGTGGTTGCGGTCCGAGACGGCGGCCATCTCAAAGCTGGCCGAGTA
Source organism: uncultured Steroidobacteraceae bacterium (assembly GCA_964600535.1). GTDB lineage: Bacteria > Pseudomonadota > Gammaproteobacteria > Steroidobacterales > Steroidobacteraceae > CADEFQ01. The sequence continues at coordinate 5,420 of CAZRLI010000003.1, forward strand.
CGTATTCCGCGGCGGAAACCCTGAACTCGCGCGGCGCCTCGACCAGGACATGGGTCGCGACGCCGTCCTTGACGATCAGCGCGAAGCGCTGCCCGCGCATGCCCATGCCGAAGCCGCGGCCATCCATCTCGAGGCCGAGCGCCCGCGCGTAGTCGCCGTTGCCGTCCGCCAGCATCAGCACGTCGCTGCCGGTGTTCGCGGCCTTGCCCCAGGCATTCATCACGAACACATCATTGACGGCCATGCAGGCGATCGTGTCCACGCCCTTGGCGCGGATCGCGGCCGCCTGCTGCACGAATCCCGGCAGGTGCCTGGCGTCACAGGTGGGGGTAAACGCACCCGGCACCGAGAACAACACCACCTGCTTGCCGTTGAAGAGTTCCTCGCTCGTCAGGTCGCGCGGACCGTCGGGGGTCATGGTCTTGAACGTGCCCGAGGGCATCCTGTCGCCAGCCTTGATCGTCATGACCTCTCCTTAGAAAGATTCCGCAGATGGCTCAACCGTACGGCCGCATCAGGTACTGGCCCTGCGGCGCACCGATCACCTTGCCGTCGCCCCAGATACGGCGACCGCGCAGGTAAGTGTCGGTCACCGTGGCGCTCATTTCCATACCCTCGAACACCGAATAGCCCTGCTGCGACTCCGAGAGCTTGCCGCTGGCGACGAAACTCTTGTCCGGATCGACCAGCACGAAGTCCGCGTCGAGCCCCGCGGCGATGTCGCCCTTGCCCTTGAGCCCGAAACGCTGCGCGGCGTTGTAGGAAAGAAGCTCGGCCATGCGGTTGTAGGTGAGGCCGCGCGCCTTGCCGACGGTGATCAGGGCCGGCAGCATGAACTCCGTGCCGCCGAAGCCCGACTTCGCCTGGAAGATGTCGTTCTTGTCCTGCTTGCCGAGCTTCATCTCGTACTTGCAGCAGGCGTGGTCCGAGCATACCCAGTCGAGCTTGCCGTCGAGCAGGGCCCTCCAGAGGAACTCCACGTCATCGCGCGAGCGGATCGGCGGATTGACCTTGGCGAGGGCCTTCACCGGCGTGTCGTAGTCGAGGCACAGGTGCGCGATCGTGACTTCGCGACGGAAATTCACGTGCGGGAACGCCTTCGCCATGCGCAACGCCGCCTCGACGGCCTTGCGCGAGGTCAGGTGCAGCAGGTTGATGTTGGCGCAGTTGGTCTCGTTCGCAAGGTACGAGGCGATCGTGATCGCAAGCCCTTCGGAATGCGGCGGGCGCGCCGCGCTGTAGGCGCGCAAGCCGGTGAGCGGGGCGCAATCCGCGCATTCCGGGTCATGCGAGACGCCCGTCAGCCAGGTGTCGAGGTCGGTCTTCTTCGCGCCGTTCTCCACCATCCGGGTGTAGGCGGCGAGGATCTCGGCGAGCTCGCAATGCAGCGACAATGAAATCGCGTCCTTCTTCTCCGGGTGGCGCTGCATCGCACGCTGCACGCCGCGCATCACGAACTCGAAATGCGCGATGTCGTACTTCTCGTCCTTGCCGATCATCAGGAACTCGTGCTGCGAGCTCGAGGCGCCGTGCAGGCCGTAGCCGCCGTAGAACATGAAGATCTTGAAGGAAGTCACCCCGTACTTCTCGACCAGCATGTCGATCTCGCCGATGTGCGTGCGATCGAGCGGCGCGAGGTGGTAGCCGTAATCGACGTAGAAGCGGTCCTTAGAGACGTCGAGCACTTCCTTGTACACCTGCGAATACGGGCCGCCCTTCTGCATGTAGTAGCCGCCCGTGCGCATGTAGTTCAGGCTCGAAGTGACCCCACCCTGCGCCGCGGCGCGGCTTTCGCTCAGGGCGTCCTCCGCGAGCGGGCCATAGATGCCGCAGTGCATGTGTGGATCGACCAGGCCCGGGAATGCCAGCCGGTCCTTGCCGTCGACGACTGTCGCGGCGTCCGCCGCGCGCAGGTCCTTGCCGACCTTCGCGAACTTGCCGTCCTTCACGGCGATGTCCATGCGCTGCACCGCGCTGCGCTTCGGGCGCACCACGCGCACGTTCCTGATCAGGAGGTCGTATTTCTTGGCGGAATTCGGCATGGGGGGCTCCACGGGACAAGCGCCGATTATGCCGCAAGGTGTCCGGCCGCGGCCCGGCCTGCGGCGAATACCTATGCATGCCACGCACCGCGACGGCGCCGCTATAGTGACGAGATGGCAGCGCCAGGCCCCATGACACTCTCCGAGAAGATCATCGCGCGCGCAGCGGCGCGCGACCAGGTCCGTCCGGGCGAGATCGTCACCTGCGAGGTCGACCTCGCGATGATGCACGACTCGGGCGGACCCCGGCGCGTGCAACCCTACCTCGAACGACTCGGTGCGAAGATCCGCTACCCGTCGCGGGTGGTCATCGCGAGCGACCATTTCGTTCCGCCACCCGACGTGGACAGTGCCGAGATCCTCGCGCTGACGCGCCGATTCGCGCGCGACCATGCGATCGGCGCCTTCTACGACATGCAGGGTATCTGCCATGTCGTGCTGCAGGAGCATGCGCATCTCGCGCCCGGCATGTTTGCGGTGGGCGGCGACTCGCACTCCCCCTCGGGTGGCGCGGTCGGCGCCTTCATGGTCGGCATCGGTGCCACGGAGATGGCGGGCGTGCTCGTGACGGGCGAGATCTGGGTGCGCGTGCCGCAAACCTGGCTCATCGAATGGCGTGGTGCGCTCGGGGCCGGTGTGTCGGCCAAGGACATCATGCTGTACCTCTGCGCGCAGCTCGGCATGAGCAACGATTACAAGGTCATGCAGTACGCGGGGTCCGCGGTCGCCGCCCTGTCGATGATGGAACGACTGGTGCTTTGCAATATGTCCGCGGAGCTTGGCGCCAAGACCGGCATCATCGCACCCGACGCAAAGACCCTCGCCGCGTTGCGCGCAGGCGGCCAGCCGGTCGCCGATGACGCACTCGCCTGGCAGTCCGATGCCGGCGCGACCTACGAGCGGCTTTGCCAGTTCGATGCGAGCGCCCTCGAACCGCAGGTCGCGGCGCCGCACAGCCCCGCCAACAGCGCGGCCGTCGACGCCCACGCCGGCGTGCGCATCGACCAGGCCTATATCGGCGCCTGCACGGGCGCGAAACTCTCCGACCTGCACATGGCTGCGGCGGTCCTGAAGGGGCGCAAGGTCGCCGGCGGGGTGCGCCTGCTCATCGCACCTGCTTCCACCCGCACGACGCGCGAAGCGGCGGCGGACGGGACGCTGTCGACGCTGGTCGATGCGGGCGCCATCCTGCTGCCGACCGGTTGCGGCGCCTGCGCCGGCTATGGCACCGGCGTGCTGGCGAGCGGCGAGGTCTGCATCGCCTCCACGGCGCGCAATTTCAAGGGTCGCATGGGCCCCCGGGGCGCTTCGGTCTACCTCGCCTCGCCCTACACCGTCGCGGCATCCGCGGTGCGCGGCACGATCGGGGACCCGCGCGACTTCCTGCACGAGAGGGCCGCGGCATGAGCACGGCCGCAGCGAAGCCGCTCGCCGGCCGCGCCTGGGTGTTCGGCGACCGCATCGACACCGACCTGCTGGCGCCGGGCCATGCGATGCGCAAGCCCCTCGAGGAGCTCGCGAAACATTGCCTCGAGGCCGTGCGGCCGGAATTCGCACGGGACATCCAACGCGGCGACATCGTCGTCGCGGGCGAGGGATTCGGCATCGGCTCCTCGCGCGAGCAGGCCGCCCAGGCGTTGCGCTACCTCGGCGTCGCGGCCGTGCTGGCGCGCTCCGCGGCCCGGATCTTCTATCGCAACGCCTTCAATCTCGGCCTGCCGGTGATGGTATTGCCCGAGGCCGGCGAGATCGTCGACGGGGCGCGACTCGAGGTCGACCTCGCGGCCGGACGGGTGCGTGACGTGGCTTCCGGGCGCGAGTATCGCGGCGAACCCGTCCCGGCCTTCCTGCTCGAACTCGTGGCGGACGGCGGCCTCATCCCCCACCTGCACAAGCGTCTGCACGGAAAACCTGCCGCATGACCGATTCACTGCGCACGCGCCTCGCCTCGCCCGACATCCTCGTGGCGCCCGGCTGTTATGACGCGCTCTCCGCAAGCCTGATCGAACGCGCGGGCTTCGCCGCCGCCTACCTCTCCGGCGCGAGCATCGCCTACACGCGCTTCGGCCGCCCCGACATCGGCCTCGTCGGCATGAGCGAGGTGGCCGAAGTCGTCGCGCAGATCCGCGAGCGCGTGGCGATCCCGCTGATCGTCGATGCCGACACCGGCTTTGGCAACGCGCTCAACGTGCAGCGCACCGTACAGCTCTTCGAACGCTGCGGCGCGAGCATCATCCAGCTGGAAGACCAGCAGCTGCCGAAGCGCTGCGGCCACCTCGCCGGCAAGACGCTGGTCAGCGCGCGCGAAATGGCGGGCAAGGTCCGCGCGGCCTGCGACGCGCGGCGCAGTCGCGAGACACTCATCATCGGCCGCACCGACGCACTCGCCGTCGAGGGAATCGACGCGGCACTCGACCGCGCGGAAGGCTATCGTGCCGCCGGCGCCGACATCCTCTTCATCGAGGCCCTGCCCGACATCGCGGCGATGGAACGCGCGCTCGCGCGCTTCCGCGGCCGGGCCCCGCTCCTCGCCAACATGGTCGAGGGCGGCAAGTCGCCGCTGCTGCCCGCGGCAGAGCTGCAACGACTCGGCTTCTCGCTCGCGATCTTCCCCGGCGCGATGGTGCGCGTGCAGACCTTCGCCGCGCAGCGTTATCTCGAAACCCTCAAGCGCGACGGCACGACGAGCGCGCTGCTCGGCGACATGCTCGACTTCAAGGCGCTCAACGAGCTGCTCGGGACCGAACAGTGGCTCGAGCGGGGCAGGAAGTACGAATAGGAGCGAACAGCGGACGACCAGAGATGCCGTTGACGCTTCTGGCTGTAATCTGCTCGCCGCTCGCTTCCCCCGACGGCAGCTACGCGGGCGAACCCGCACGGAAGCCGTGATCGCGCGCAAGCACGATCGCCCGCGCGCGCGACAGCACGCCGATCTTGCGGAACAAGCCCGATGCGTGATTGCGCACCGTCTTCTCGCTGATGTGCAGCCGCGCGGCGATGGCCGCATTGCTGAGTCCGTCGGACATCAGCCCGAGCACTTCGCGTTCGCGCGCGGAGAGCGAGTCGAAAATCCTGCTATCCCCGGCGGTATCCGGGCGCAGGAAGGACTGGACGGCATCGCGCAGCCGGCCCCATGCCGGCTCGTGTTCGAGCAATATGTGGTTGCGCGAGTCGAGCTCGACGAACTCGGCACCCGCAATCATACTCGCGAGGATCCGGCCCTCCGCGACCGGAATGACCTCGTCGTCACGCGCGTGCATGACGAGCGTCGGCACGCGCAGCCCGGCGAGCGAGTCCGTGATGTCGATGCCCGCGCGGGCATGTAGCAGCCTCGCGACCACGGCGCCGGTGGTCGTGCGCAGGCACAGGTCGTTGTACCAGTCGAGCTGCTCGCGGCTGCCCCCGGGGATGAAGCGTGAAGTGAAGACCTGGCGGAAGGTCGGATTGTCGCTTTTCCACGCGACCTCCGCGAGGCCCAGCATCGCCTTGTAGGTCGCTTCGGCGGCAGGCGAGTTCCGGCGAAACGCGCCGCGCGCGTACCCGCCGTAGAGGATCAGCCTCGCAACGCGTTCCGGGTGCCGGAGCGCGTAGTGGATGCAGGTTGCGGCGCCCTGCGAAATGCCGAGCAGCGTCACCGGCTCCGCCGGCCCGGCGGCACCGATGATCGTGTCGAGGTCCGATGCCCACAGGTCGAGCGAAAGCCCTTCGTCCCGCCAGTCGCTCATGCCACAGCCGCGTTCGTCGTAACGGACGAGTCGGCCCTGCGCGGAGAAGAACCGGATCCAGTGCTTCCAGACCGGGCTTTCCCATTCGTATTCGAGGTGGGTCAACCAGTTCGCGGCCTTGACGATGACCGGACCCGCACCCGATTCCGCCCACGCGAGCCGCGTGCCGTCCGTCGCCCTGGCGTAGCGAACGTGCTGGCGAAGCCTCACCGGGCTGGCATTCCTTTCCATCGGGACAATTGTCCGTGCTCGGGTGCCCGCGATCATAGGCCGATCGGGACATGGCGCCCATACCCAATGCCGCGGGAAGCATGCAGGCTGTCCGCTACCGCAATGCAAGGAGGCAACATGATCAGGCGGCTTGCGTTCTTCCTCTACGGCGTCGCGTCATACCTGGTTTTTCTCGCGACATTCCTGTACGCGATCGCGTTCGTCGGTGGTTTCATCGTGCCGACGCGACTCGACGGTCCGCTTGCCTCCCCGCTGCGCGAGGCACTCGCGATCGATGTCGCCCTGCTAACGGTGTTTGCCATCCAGCACAGCGTCATGGCGCGGCGCTGGTTCAAGCGCCGCTGGACGCGGTTCGTCCCACCCGCCATCGAACGCTCCACCTATGTGCTGTGTGCGAGCGTTGCGCTGCTGCTGCTCTTCTGGCAATGGCGCCCGCTCGGCGTCGGTATCTGGTCCGTGGATAACCCGGCGGCACGGGCGGTGCTCTGGGCGTTGTTCGCGGCAGGCTGGGGCACCGTGCTCGCGGTCACCTTCCTGATCAACCATTTCGATCTGTTCGGTCTCCGCCAGGTGTGGCTCGCGTTGCTCGGCAGGCCGTACACGCCCGTCGCATTCCGCACGCCGCTGCCCTACCGCTACGTGCGCCACCCGCTCTATCTCGGCTTCCTGTTCGCATTCTGGGCCACGCCGCAGATGACGCTCGCGCACCTGTTGTTTGCGCTCGCGACCACCGCCTACATCGTGCTCGCAATCCAGTTCGAGGAACACGATCTCGTGGCGGAACACGGCGCTGATTACGAGGAATACCGGCGTACCGTACCGATGCTGCTGCCCGGACGCCCGCGAACGCGCCGGGTAAGCAGGCTGGCTCACTGACTCGTCTGGCTCGAAACCAGCGGCAACCTGCGTACGCGCTGGCCGGTCAGGGCAAACCAGGCGTTGGCGATGGCCGGCGCGATCGGCGGCACCGCGCACTCCCCGATGCCTCCCGGTGCCTCGTCGCTCGGCACGATGTAGGTCTCGACCCGCGGCATCTCGTTCATCCGCAGCACACGGTACTGGTGGAAATTGCGCTGTTCGGCGGCGCCCGCCGCCACCGAGATCTCGCCCCACAGCGCGGCGGACAGGCCGTAGACGACCCCGCCCTCCATCTGCGCCGCGATGTTGCGGGGATCGATCGCGAGCCCGCAATCGACGGCGCAGACCACGCGGTGCACGCGCGGCCCGCCGTCCTGCAGCGACACTTCGGCGACCTGCGCCACGATGCTGCCGTAGGACGCGACGATCGCGATGCCGCGTGCGCGGCCGGGCGGCAGTGGACGGCCCCACCCGGCCCGGGTCGCGGCGAGTTCGAGCACGGCAGCCTGCCTCGTTCCGGCCAGCAGCGCGCGGCGGTACTCGTACGGATCGCGGCCCACCGCGTGGGCCAGTTCATCCATGAAGGATTCCTTGCCGAAGGCGTTCTGCGAGTGGCTGACACTGCGCCACATGCCGAGCGGCAGCGGGGAATCCACCGGCGCATGCCGAATGCGCAGATTCGGCAGCGTGATCTCGCGATCGAAGACGCCGTCGACGCTCATGGCATCCGCCTTGCCGTCAAGGCTGCCGCGCAGGCGCGCGAGCAGCGATCCGCACGCACCGACGACGTCGACGCCCAGCAATGCACCGTCGGCACCGATGCCCGCGCGATAGCGCAGGCGCGCGGCGGGGCGGTAGAAGTCGTGCGTCATGTCCTCCTCGCGGCTCCAGAGGAGCTTCACGGGGCGGCCCACCGCGCGCGCGACCTGCACGGCCTGGGTGACGAAGTCGGTTTCGTAGCGGCGGCCGAATCCGCCGCCGATGAACATGCGGTGCACCGTGACGTTCTCCGGCGGCACGCCCGCTGCCATCGCCGCCGCCCTGTGGGCAACCGTGGGACCCTGGGTCGGCGCCCATACCGTGCAGCGATCGCCTTCGACGCTCGCGACACAGCCCATCGGTTCCATGGTGGCGTGCGCGAGATAGGGCAGGCGGTACTCGACCTCGAGAAGCCGGGCACTCGCGCGCAGCGCGCCTTCCACATCGCCCGTTTCCCGCGCGACGAGACCGCCGCTCGCAAGCGCAGCGGTGAGCGCAGCCTCGACCGACGCGCTGCTGGCAGCGGCCGGGCCACCCTCGAACTCGACGACGAGCCGATCGAGCGCCTTGTGCGCCTGCCACCAGCTCGCCGCGACCACGGCGACACCGCCGTCGATGCGCACGACGTCGTGCACGCCGGGCGCGGCGCGCGCCTGCGCGTCATCCAGCCGCACCACGCGGCCGCCGTGCACCGGTGAGGCGCGTACCGCCGCATGGAGCATGCCGGGCAACACCAGGTCGATGCAGTACTGCGCACTGCCGTCGGCCTTGGACGCCGTATCCTTGCGCGTAACGGCGGTGCCGATCAGGCGGAACTCGCTCGCCGGCTTGAGCGCGGGCTCCGCCGGAGGCAACTGCCTTGCCGCATCGACGGCGAGCGCTCCGAAGCTCGCCTCGCGTCGCGACCCGATGTGGCGAATCACGCTCGCGCGCGCGACGCACTCGGCAACCGGCACCTGCCAACGTTCCGCGGCCGCTGCCAGCAGCATGTCGCGCGCCGTCGCGCCGACGCGTCGGAGCAACGGGTAGAAGCCGCGCACCGCGGCACTCTGGCCGGTGGCCTGGTAGCCCTTGAGCGGATTGTTGTACCTGGGGTCGTAGCCGCAATGCACGACGCGCACGTCGGCGAAGTCCGCCTCCATGTCTTCCGCGAGGATCAGTGGCAGCGAGGTGTACACGCCCTGCCCCAGCTCCGCGCCGGGCGTCACGATGGTGATGGTCCCGTCGGGTGCAATCGCGACCCAGGCGTTGAGTGGCAAGGCGACAGCGCGCGGTGCCGTGGCCGGCCGGTCCACGGGCATGGCGGTGCAGCCGAGCAGCAGCCCGCCAGCTGCCGCACCGAGCCCGAGCTGCAGGGCCTCGCGACGCGAGAGCTTCACGATCATCTTGCGCGGCCCTGCGCCAGCGGGCCGACATGGGGGATCAGCAGCGATACCAGGGCCGCCTGCACGATGCACATGACCGAGACGATCACGAATACCGGATTGTAACCGTGGACATCGATCAGCCAGCCGAAGCCCCACTGGAAGAGTGCCGCGCCGCAGGCACCGGCCGCCCCGGACATGCCCCAGACCGTGGCGACATCACGCGCGGGGTAAAGATCCGCAGCCAGCGGAAACAGGGACGACGTCTTCACCTGGATCGATGCGATCGCGAGCGACGACAGCAACAATGCCAGCCACCAGTCCTGCACGACGTTCACCGGCCAGGCAACGAGCACACCGAGGGCGCCCAGCCAGATCATCGTCTTGCGGGAGCGGTTCACCGACCAGCCGCGGCGGATCAGGTGTTGTCCCAGCCAGCCGCCGCTCAGGCTGCCGATATCGGCAAACACGAAGGGGATCGCCACCAGCCAGGCGACGTTCAGCACGGAGAATCCGCGCTCGCTCTGCATGTAGAGCGGCAGCCACACGCTGAAGAAATAGAACGCGCCGTCACCCGCGAAACGCGCGAGCAGGAGGCCCCAGGTCTCCCGGTAACGCAGGTAGTGGCCCCAGGTACGCCATGCGCCGCGTCGCGCCTCGCCGCCGGCCGCGCTGCCGATGCGATCGCGCGTCGCGAGCTCGCGCTCCCCGGCGCTGATCGTCGGGTGCTGCTCGGGCAGGTGGTAATGGCGCCGCCACCACCAGACCCACGCGAATCCCGCCACGCCCGGCACGATGAACGCCGCGTGCCAGCTGAAGAAATAGATCAGCAGCGCGGCGAGTGGCGGCGCGAGGATCAGGCCGAGGCCCGTGCCCGCGGAGACGATGCCCGTTGCCATGCTGCGCTCGGCCTTCGGAAACCACTCCGCGATCGCCTTGAAGGCCGCCGGGTAGTTCGCGCCCTCGGTGAACCCGAGCATCGCGCGTGCACCGAAGAAGCCCCAGAAACCACGCGCGAAGGCATGGAGGATCGCCGCGATGCTCCACCAGATCACCGCGAGCGACAGTGCGCGGCGCGTGCCGAGCCGGTCCACGAACATCCCCGCGAGCAGCTGGCCGATGCCGTAGGCGGCGAGGAAGGCCGACGCGATGGCCCCGTACTCGGTGTTGGTCAGCTGAAATTCGGACTTGATCGAAGAGGCGGCAACCGACATCGCCTGCCGGTCGATGCTGCCCACGGCCGTTACCAGCATCAGCAGGATCGCAATGCCCCAACGCTTCTGCCGCCACCAGGCTTGCATCACCGGCCTCGTGCGCGCTGCAGGTGCATGCGGTATTGATAGGCATCCGCGCGGTAGAGCGCCACCACGCGCTCGACCGGCCGGCGCCTTGCGTCGAACACGATACGCGTCAACCTGAGCAGCGGCGCGCCGATGCCGACGCCGAGCGCGCGGCCCGCCTCGAGGTTCGCGAGCGTCGCGCCGATCCACTGGTCGGCTTCCCGGACCTTGATGCCGGAACGCGCGAGCAACTCGAACATCGGCAGCTCCTTTGCCAGGTGCAGCTTGCCCACCTTCGCCGCGATGTCGAGCGGCACGTAGGTGGTGATCAGCGCGAGCGGCACGCCGCGAACGACGCGCAGGTGCGTGGCCTTGTGCACGCGCGCGCCCGCCTCGAGCGCGAGCGCCGCGAGGGTTTCATCGTCGGCGGCCGCCTCGCCCGATCGCGCACCCACCACCTGCGTCGCAGCGCCGAAATCGGCCACCTGGTTCAGGGCCTCGCCCAGGTCGAGTGAAGCCGGCGCCCGGGCTGCCGACAGCGCGACGAAGGTGCCACGCCCCTGGTGCCGTACCAGCCAACCTTCGTGGACGAGGTCGGCCAGGGCCTTGCGGACCGTGATGCGCGAGACCCCGAACATGTCGCAGAGCTCCGCTTCGGTGGGGATCTGCGCGCCGGGCCCGTAGGTACCGTCGCGCACCCACGCACGCAGGCTGACGTACACCTGGTAGTAGCGCGGCGACGGCGGGGCCGCGAGATCGTGCGTTGCGGCCGCGCTCAATCGAGCACCGCGCCCCCGCTCAGGTTGAGCGTCGTGCCGGTGACCCAGTCGGCATCACGCCCGATCAGGTAGGCGATCGCGGCGGCGACTTCGCGCGCCTGGCCGAGCCGGCCGAGCGGCACGCCGGCCGCGATGCGCGCCCGTTGTTGCTCGCTGAAGCGGCCCATCATCGGCGTGTCGATCGGGCCCGGGGCGACGGCGTTGACCCTGATCCGGTCCGGCGCCCATTCCTTCGCGAGATAGCGAGTCAGGTTGATGATCCCGGCCTTGGCCACCGCGTAGGCCGGGCCGCTCACCGCGCTGCCGCCGTGCCGGCCGTTGGTCGACGAGATCAGCGTGAGGCTGCCCCGCGACGCCCGCAGCGCCTCCCGCGCGGCCTTGGCCATCAGGAACGCGCTGGTCAGGTTCACGTCCAGCAGGCGTTGCCATTCGGACCGGGACACCGACTCGATCGGCCCGCTGCCAGTCTCGCCCGCGAGATGGATGACATGGTCGATGCGGCCGAATGCTGCCAGGCAATCCGCAACCGCCCCGGCGATCCCCGCCTCGTCCGTGGCATCGAGGCTGGCAGCGCGAAAGCCGGACTCGGTGCAAGGCACGGCGGCGAGCGCGCGATCGGTCGCATAGACCGCGTGCCGCTCGGCCCGCAGCCGCTCGATGAGCGCCCGGCCGATGCCGCCCGCCGCACCCGTGATGAACGCGACGGCGGCTGCGTTCCGGTCAGGCGGCATTCCTCACCTCGAGGCGTGCGCGGATGCCGTCGAGCATCGAATAGCGCATCGACGCCGAGGCGCGCACCGCGGCCACGGCCCGCTGCTGCATCTCGGGCGTGGTCGCGTAGCGATCAGTCAGCTCGAGGCCGACATGGGCGTGCTCGGTATCGCCCTCGATGTGCACGTGGAAGAACTCGAGTTCATCGTCGGTGTAACCCATGCGGTGCATCGCCTCGACGTACTTCGGGTAGAGCGTCGGCAACTGGCCCTCGAGCGCGACCATGATGCCCGCGCAGGCCTCGGCGAGCGGCCGGATGCCCGCGAGCTCCCAGATCCAGGCGCGCATTGCGCGCGTCGTCGGCAGGATGGCGCCCGCTCCTTCGGCGTTCAGCAGGCGCTCGTCCGTGACGCCGCAGGCCCGCGCGAACTTGCGCAGCAGGTCCGGGTGGCGCTTGCCGGGGGACTGCGGCATCTCCTCGCCGAGGAGGTTCTCCAGCAGGTGCTGGCGCGCATCGAGATCGGGCAGGCGGGCGAAGAGCGCGGCGAACTGCTGCGGTATGGGATCGATGTAGTAGAAATGCTGGATCGCCCATTCGCCGAGCTGCGCGCGCGACAGCTCGCCCGCGGCCCACGCGCGGCTGAACGGGTGACCGCCGCCATGTTGCGGCTGCCGCGCCGCCTCGAGGGCGGCAAAAAAACGGGTCTGGTCCATGAGACTGGCCATCACTCTGACTCCTTCGCGGAAAACTCCCGATGACATTGCGGGCAACACGCCGCGGGCGCCCCTGGCTCGAGCATGCGCGGGCTGACGGGAAACCAGCAGCGGCAGGCCGGGCACGCGACCCAGGCCGTGTTGCCGCCGTACTTGCCGGGGTCGCTCGCAGGTAACTTGATGTCCATGGCCTGCCCCGTTCAGCTGCGCGGCCAGGCGGACGCGTCCACGCTGGCGCGCAGCGCCGCGGCGCACTCCGCCGCTGCCGCGGGCACGGTGGCCACCGGCGGCAGGGGCCGCGGTGCACCCGCTTCCCGCGCGGGCGGCAGGGTCGCATCGACGCCCATCTTCGAGGCGGTCACCGCACCCAGGGGCAATGACGGATCGAGTGCCGAGCCCGACAGGTTGTCGATGGTGATCGCGTCGCGCGACCACTGCACGCGGGTCGCGAGCGCCCAGTGCAGGGACTCGGGCGAGAAGATGTCGATGTCCTCGTCGACCGCGACGACCCACTTGGTGCGCCGGTAGGCGAGCGCCGCCGCGAGCGCATCGCGCGCCTCGCCGCGCGCCGGGTTCGCGAGCTGCAGCCAGGCGTGGAAGCGGCGCCCGGAGGCCGGCACGTGCACGTTCGCGAGCGAGGGTGCCACGGACTTCACGAGGCCGTAGAGCTTGCCTTCCATCGCCATGTTGTCCGGCACCAGCATGTCGGTGAGCCCCGAGCCATAGTCGTGATAGATGGCGTCGGCGCGCATCGTGATGCAGCTGACATCAAGTACCGGCGCGGGTACCTGCGGCCCGAGGTAGCCCGTGTACTCGCCGAACGGCCCGTCCGCGGCGAAGCTGTCGCACGGCGCCCAGCCTTCCACGACAATCTCGGCATCCGCCGGCACCATGATGCGATCGCCGTGCGTGATCGACGGCACGAGGCGCAGCGGCTCGCCGAGCACGCCGCCCGCGGCCCGCCAATGGCTCTCCGGGTAGCGCAGCTTCGCCTGCGTGCCCATCAGCACGGCGGGATGGTGGCCGATCCAGAAGGCCACCGGACAGGCCTCGCCGCGTGCCCAGAACTTGCGCAGGTTGCGCGCATTGTGGCTCGCCGGATAGGGAAACCAGCTCATCCGCCGCGCGCCCTTCGCCCAGCAGCGCTGGATGGCGGTGTTGTCGGTGCCGGTATCGGGGTCGAAGGTCGTGGCATGCGCCGCCGTCAGGTACGGTCCCGGCTCGAGCTCATGTTGCGTCAGCACCGGGATACGCCCCAGGTCCGCCTCCCCGCCGGCGAGCACCACCGCCTGCACCGGTGCCGCGGCGCGCGCCACGACGCGCGGATCGATGCCGTGCGCGCTGCGGCGCGCAAACCATTCCGCGGTCTGCCTGTGGTCGGCCAGGCCGAGCGCGCTTGCAGTGAGCTCGCGACTCGCGGTGAGATTCGTGACCACCGGGATCGGCGAAACGGCGCCGCGAGCGTCCCGCATGCCGCGCGCGAACAGGATCGGGAACTCCCCCCGGGCATCCAGCGCATGCTGGAGCGCCGTGAGCTCGTGGCGGCGCGACATGCCGGTGGGCAGCTCCCAAACGGCGGCGCGCTGCCCGGCGAGGAAAGTCCTGAGGTCATGTGGCATAGAACTTTGTCATACTGACATGACATTTCGCATGTGTACAATGGAGAACTGCCATGGCCCGCAATGCCCGTCATGAAATGCTGGCGCGCCCCGACCACGACGACACGGCGCGGCAAGCCTTCGTGGTCGCACTGAAGCAGGGGCTCAACCGGTCCCTGCGCAGCGGCAATGAAGCGCTGTACGAGGCCGTCGTTGCGCCCGCGCTGCACCGGCAACCGGCCAGCGCGCCCTCGCGCGAGGCCATCCGCGATGCCATGTACCGCGAACCCGCCTACCGCAGCTGGTCAGCGCTGAACCGCGGCGCACAGGAAATCATGTGGGATGCGGTGGGCACGCCGCTGCGCCGCGAGCGCGCGCGACTCGAGGCAACGGCGCACCGACTCTCGGCAGACCACGCCGCCGGTGGCAGCCTCGAACTCGATCGGTCCTTCGAGCCGCCCCGCGGGGTCACGGCCATGGACATCCACCTGCAGCCGGGCGGCTATGCGCTCGACCTCGGCGATGGCGACGTCATGGCCGGCGCGCTCTACGAGGCCGGCGGCAACATCTACGCCTTCGGCCAGGGCATCGGCCGCGGCGACAGCAAGGCGGGCCACGTCCAGCGTTTCCTTGCGCAACGCTGGCCCGGGTTCACGCCGACGCGCATCCTCGACATGGGCTGCTCCGCCGGTTCGGCCAGCGTGCCGCATGCGCTCGCCTTTCCCGACGCCGAGGTCCACGCGATCGATGTCGGGGCCGGCATGCTGCGCTACGCGCATGCGCGCGCGGAGGCGCTCGGCGCCGCCGTGCACTTCCACCAGCGCGACTGCGCCGCCACCGGCTTCCCCGACGCGCATTTCGATCTCGTCGTCTCGCACAACCTGATGCACGAGATTTCCGATGCGACCCGGCGCGCGATGCTGCGCGAGACCTGGCGGCTGCTCGCCCCGGGCGGCGTGTTCATCCACCAGGATGTCCCGCTGCGCTTCGCGGGCCTGTCGGAATTCCGCAAGTTCGAATTGTCCTGGGACACCCGCAACAACAACGAGCCCTTCTGGGAGGTCTACGCCAATGCAGACCTCGCCGCAGACCTCGCCGCCGTCGGCATTCCCGCTGACCGGACCTGGGTCGGCCAGCTTCCCCAGGGCGAAGGTTCGCTGCCGTGGTTCGTGGCCGCGGGATCGAAGCCCGCGCAATGAGCACGGTGGCATTCGGGCGCAGCTGGCCGATCCCCGCCCGCATCCAGTCGATCATCGACGGTGAATCGCCCGCGCTGCGCGCGGGCGGCGTCGACCTGCCCATCGTGAACCCGGCCACCGAGGCCAGCCTCGGGGCGCTGCGGGAAGCGGACGCACAGGAAGTCGACGCCGCGGTCGCGAGCGCACGCCGCGCCTTCGACTCCGGTCCCTGGCCGCGCATGGACATCAATGCGCGCAAGGACATCCTCTACGCGATCCGCGATCGCATCCGCGCCCATGCCGACGAACTGGCCTGGCTCGAATGCACGGGTGCCGGCCTGCCGCTGGCGCGTGTCCGCGAGCAGGTGCAGCGCACGGCGCGGGTGTTCGAGTTCTTCGCCGAAGTGGCGAGCACGCTGCACGGCGAGGTCTATACGCAAACACGCGGCTGGCTCACCTGGGTCACGCGCGAGCCCAAGGGGGTTGCCGCGCTGATCTCGCCCTGGAATGCGCCGCTGTCGCTGGCCTCGATGCGCATCGCGACCTGCATCCCCTGGGGCAACACCTGCGTGCTGAAGCCGTCCGAGGTCACGCCGTTGTCCGTGCGGCGCATGGTCGAGTTCCTGCACGAGGCCGGCCTGCCACCCGGCGTGGTCAACCTGGTGAACGGCCGCGGCAGCGTGACCGGCGCCGCACTGGTCGATCACCCCGGCGTGGACCTGGTCGGCTTCACGGGCGGGACGGCCACCGGGCGCACGATCATGACGGCGGCGGCGCGCCGCCTGGTGCCCGCCGCGCTCGAGCTCGGCGGCAAGTCCGCGAACATCATCTGTGCCTCGGCCGACATCGAGCGCGCCCTCGATGGCGCGTTGCTCGGCATCTTCGCCAACAACGGCCAGCAATGCCTCGCCGGTTCGCGCATCCTGGTGCAACGCACGATCGCCGCGCAGTTCATCGAGCGCTTCGTCGCGCGCGCCGAACGCATTCGCGTCGGCGATCCGCTGTCGCCGGCCACCGAGATCGGCCCGCTTGCCTTCCGGGCGCACCTCGAACGGGTGTTGTCCTATGTCGACGTCGCGCGCGCCGATGGCGCCCGGCTCCTGACGGGCGGGCGGCGCGCGCCGATCGAGCGCGGCTGGTTCATCGAACCGACCGCGGTGCTTGCGCCCAGCAACGACGCGCGCGTGTGCCAGGAGGAGATCTTCGGGCCCTTCGCCAGCTTCCTCGAGTTCGACACGCTCGATGAGGCGATCGCGATCGCCAACCGCTCGAAGTTCGGCCTCGCGAGCTACCTGTGGTCGGACGATCTCGCGACGGCGATGCGCTGCTCGCGCGAGATCCGCGCCGGCACCGTCTGGGTCAACACACCGATGATGCGCGAACTGCGCGCGCCATTCGGCGGCTACAAGGAATCCGGCGTCGGGCGCGACGGCCCCGCGGCGAGCGTCGACTTCTTCACCGAGCAGAAGGCCACGATCGTCCCGATCGATCCGCCGCCGATGCACCGCTTCGGCGCCTGAATGGCCGCGCGCCGCCGCAGGTCGCGCGGCCCCGCCGGGGCCCGGCTCGGCCTTGCCATCGCTGCGGGCCTGCGCAGCCCGAAGTACGCGCAGCTCTACGGCGCGCTGCGCGAGTGGATCTTCGAGGGGCGCTACCCCCCCGGCTCCAAGTTGCCGACCGAAGAGGAACTCGCGCGCCGCCTCGGCGTCTCGCGCAACACGGCGCGCCAGGCGATCCAGCTGCTGGTGGCCGAACGGCTCGTGTCGCGCCAGGCCGGGCGCGGCACCTTCGTGCTCGAGGACCTCTCGACCGCACCGGTACGCAGCGACCTCGACCAGTTGATGCGCCGGGCAAAGCGCCTGGGCGCGGGGTCGCGGCGCAGGGACGCGCGCGTCGAGGAGATCGTCGCGGACGAGATCACCCGGCTCGACCTCGGCCTCGCGGCCGGTGCGCACGTGATGCGCGCCTCGCACGTGCGCATCGCCGACGGCATCCCGGTCGGCTATGTCGAAACCAGCGTGCCGCTCGACATCGCGCGGGCCATCGACCCCGCGGAGCTCAACCGCAGCCCGATGTCCACCCTGCTGGACCGCAAGGGCATGAATATCGTCGGCGCCGACCAGCTGATCGGCGCGACGCTCGCCGACCTGAAGCTCGCCGCCCTGCTCGGGACGGACGTCGGCGCACCCCTCGTCAGCGTGCGCCTGCTGGTGGTCGATGACCGCAATCGCCGGGTCGAGCGCGTACAGCAGTGGTATCGGGCCGACCGCTATACCCACCACGCCTACCTGACGCGCGGCCGGCGTTGAGCGCTGCGGGCTAGGAGGGGACCCAGTCGCTGTGCAGTGCCACGCGCAGCATGTGGCGCGGGCGCGCATAGTCGGAATTCGGGCTGTGCTGCACGCAGCGGTTGTCCCACATGCAGACCGTACCGTTGCGATAGCGAACGCGGCACTGGTGGACCGGTTGCAGGGCATGCTCGTTGAGCAGCGCGAGCAGGGCGCGCCCCTCCGCGGGCGACAGTTCCTTGATCGCGCTCGTCCAGCCCTTGTTGATGTAGAGGATCTTGCGGCCCGTTTCCGGGTGCGTGCAGACCAGCGGATGCTCCGTCTGCGGGAAGCGCGCCCGCGCCTGCGTCAGGCGCTCGAGCCCCGCCTGGGTCGCGATCGAGTGGTGCCCGGAATTGACGCCGTAATGCAGCACGTCATGGATGCCGGTCAGGCCGGACAGGAAGCGCTGCATCGGCGCCGACAGGCCCTCATAGGCGAGCATCATGTTGGCGAACAAGGTATCGCCGCCCGCCTCCGGCACGTCGACGGCGTACAGCACCGCGCCGAGGCTCGGGTTCTTCTGGTAGCTGTGATCGACGTGCCAGCCGAGATTCTGCGTCGACAGGCGCTGCTCGTTGCGGCCAGCGCCGCGCAGCTGGTACACGCCCTCCGTCTGCGCCTTCAACGGCAGGAATGGCTCGTCCTCGAGCCGGCCGAAGCGCCGGCCGAAGGCCGCGAGCGCCGCCTCGTCGAGCGCCTGGCCGTGGAACACGAGGACGGAATGCTCGAGGAAGGCGGCGTGGATCCGCGCGAACGCCGCCTCGTCGAGCCGGGTGAGATCGACGCCCGAGATTTCGCAACCGAGGGCCCCGGTGAGCGGCGTGACGGTCAGGTCGGGGGAACGGGACATGCGATGGCCTCGCGGCAAGGGAGGCAACTTTGTACCCTCGTTGGTACAAAGTGGTCAACCCGCCGTCCGGCGAATCCACCCCTCGGACACGGGCCGCCCGTCGCCGCGGGACGGGCCGGGCGCAGGTACGATCGATGCCGGCATTCATCCGGGGGTCATGCATGACAGGCGATCCGTCGCGCAGGCTCGGGCCCATCTGGCTCGCGCCCGGCATCGGCCGCGGCAACGCGCTCAGCTTCCTGTACGCCGCCTTCTTCAGCGTCTGCCTGCTGTCGTTCCTCAGTTTCATGCAGCCGTTCGTGCTCGACGCGCACCTCGGCATCCCGCGCTCCCGGCAGGGCCATGCGACCTTCCTCCTCGGCACGACGCAGGAGATCGTCATGCTGCTGCTGGTCGGGCCGTTTGGCGCACTCGCCGACAAGCTCGGGCGGCGCGTGCTCTATGCGCTCGGCCTCGCGTGGATCGGCGCCGGCTATGTGCTCTATCCGCTCGCCGATTCCCTGTCGCAGCTGGTGGCCACGCGGTTCTTCTTCGCGATCGGTGCCGCCATGATCGGCACGGTCATGGCGACGGTGCTGGCCGACACTCCGCAGGACAGGTCGCGCGGCCTGCTCGTCGGCATCACCGGTACGCTGCAGGGCCTCGGCGTCATGTTCGGCGTGCTGGTGCTGTCCAAGCTGCCGCTGCGTTTCGAGGCATTCGGCCACAGCGACGACATCGCCGGGCGCTACACCCTGTGGTTCGGCGCCCTGCTGTGCTTCATCACCGCCGCCGTCTGCTGGTTCGGGCTGCAGCGCGGGACGCCGGAGGGTGTCGCGCGCCGGCGCGAGCCACTGCTGGCCCTGATCGGCACCGGCATGCGCACCGCCCGCGCCAACCGGCGGCTCGCGCTCGGCTACCTCGCCTCCTTCGTCGCACGCGGCGACCTGGTCGTGATCGGCACGTTCTTTTCCCTGTGGATGATGCAGGCGGGCCTCGCCCAGGGACTGTCGCGGCCCGCGGCGATGGCCAAGGCGGGCGCGCTGTATGGCGTCGCGCAACTGGCCGGGCTCGCCTGGGGACCGATCCTCGGCTGGCTCATGGACAAGCTCGACCGCGTCACCGTGATCGTGATCGCGATGGGCCTGGCGGCAGTCGGCTACTCGGTCGTCGGGCTCACGCACGACCCCTTCGCACCCGGCATGTCGGCCAGGATGATGCTGCTCGGTGCCGGCGAACTGAGCTGCATCCTCGCGGGCCAGGCCCTGCTCGGGCAACAGGCGCCACGCGACCTGCGCGGCTCGGTCATGGGCGTGGCGGCGATCTGCGCG
This sequence comes from uncultured Steroidobacteraceae bacterium, assembly GCA_964600535.1. Classification (GTDB taxonomy): domain Bacteria; phylum Pseudomonadota; class Gammaproteobacteria; order Steroidobacterales; family Steroidobacteraceae; genus CADEFQ01. Next base: position 25,149 of record CAZRLI010000003.1, read on the forward strand.
GCCCTCGGGGTGCTGTTCTCGACCTCGCTCGGGGGCTGGCTGTTCGATCACTGGCGGGCCGGCGGGCCCTTCGTGATGATCGCGGTGGTGAATGCGCTGGTGTTGCTCGTGGCGCTGTGGGTGCGCCTGACGACCCCCACCGAGCGGCCGGACCGCTGAGGCACATTGTCCGGACATTTGCTAGCATGGCGGGCCCGTCCCGAGGAGCGACCCATGCCCATCGTCCGCCTCAACGACCACGACATGTACTACGAGGTGCTCGGCGCCGGCGAGCCGGTGCTCTGCATGGGTGGCTGGGGCACGTTCGCACATGACAACCACCACCATCTCGCGCGCGGACTCACCGATCGCTACCAGGTGATCGTGTTCGACTACCGCGGCATCTGCGATTCATCCGACGACGAGTCCGCCGCGCCTGCCATGGAGTTGCATGCCGCCGATGCCATCGCCCTGCTCGATCACCTGCAGCTGCGGAACGTGCATCTCGTCGGCCTGGTCGGCATCGGCGCCTGCATCTGCCAGGTGATCGCGGCACGGCGCCCCGACCTCGCGCGCAGCATGCTCAACATGGGCGCCTGGTGCACGGTCGATGACTTCCTGCGCGACCAGCTCGAGATGTTCCGCTGGCTGCACCGCGACCTCGGCTTCGAGGCCTTCCAGCAGGCCGTCACGCTGCTGTCATTCACGCCGGACTACTACAACGCGAACAAGGACAAGCTGCTCGGTCCGCAAGGCGGCTGGAAGGAACTGCGCGGCCGCTATCCCGCCCATGCGCGGCTGATCGACGCCTGCGTCGGCTTCGACTCGACCGCATGGCTGCACACGATCCGTTGCCCGAGCCTCATCATCCATGCGGGGCTCGACCAGGTCACCAGTCCGCGCAATACGCGGCAGATCGAGCGCGCGATCCCCGGCGCGCAGGGACTGCTGTGGGACGACGTCGCGCACGTGGTCGCCGGCAAGGAGCAGAAGGTGCGCTTCGCGGCAACGCTGTTCGCCTGGCTCGACAGGAACTGAGCGCCGGCAGTCAGGCGCCGAGGGCGCGCAGGTAGCGTTCGACGTCGGCGGCATCGACGACATCGCAGTAGCGGCGGCCACAGTCGGCGAGGTTCGCCTGGTGCGCGCCTTCGTCCGCATCCCCGACGCAATCCCGTGGCACGATGACCCGATAGCCATGCGAGAAGGCATCGACGATCGAGGCGCGCACGCAGCCGCTGGTCGTGCAGCCCGTCACGATCACGGTGTCGACCCCCTGGCGCGTGAGGAAGGTGTTGAGCGGCGTCAGGAAGAATATCGACGGCGCATTCTTGCAGAAGGTGAAATCGTATTGTTCGTCGTGCACCTGCGGATCGAGGGCGGTGCACGGGTGCCCATGGAAGAACTCCTCGCGCACCGCCTTCACCTTCCACAGCGGCATGTCGGCCTGGCTGCCGTAGGCCGTGTAGCACTTCGCTACCGGCACTTTCCGCGCCCGCGCGATCTTCAGCAAGCCGGCCGTGCGATCGCGCGCCGCATGCACCATCGGCAGCCGGCCGATCGGATACTTCGGGTCGGTGAACGCGACCTGGAAGTCCACGACCAGCACCGCCGGCCGCGCGCCGTAGCCGATGTCGCTGCTGGCGTAGCCCGCCGCCGTGTAGTTGTCAGCCATGTCCGTCCCCCTGCTTCCCCGCCCCTCCCGCGATGCCATGCGGGAAGGGGCCGGAGGGTGGGGGTCAGGCCGCTTTCCCGGCCTTCTTGCGCTCCTCGGTCAGCCGCTTCGCCCACTTGGTGAACTGCGGCTGGGTCGGTGGCTCGAGGCCCGTCTCGGCCTTGCAGCGCGCCTTCAGCGCCTCGATCGAGTCGAATCCGCGGTCGAACAGCTGTACGGGCCCGCGTGCCGCCGCCATCTGCTTGCGCAGCGCCACGGTCGCCGACGTGTCCAACGAACCGTCGGCCTTGATGACGACGCCATAACGGCGCGCGCCCTCGGCAGTGACCAGGCCCGCCTCGACGTCGAAGTGCACCTTCTCGACCTCCCGCTCGAGCGGGTCGCCGCAGCCGCCGCCACCCCAGGTGTCGGCGAGCAACAGGTCGCCCGCCTCGACCTTGATGCGGTCGAGCTTCGATTCGAGCAACTGCTGCGTGCCGTCCGCACGCATCAGCGTCTTGCGGCTGCGCGCACCCGGCAGGCCACCGTTGACGCCCCACGGATAGGTGAGCCAGCGGTCGTCGTGGATCGAGATCTCGCCCGGCTCGAGGAAACGGTAACCGATGCGCAGGCCGTTGCCCCCGCGGTTCTTGCCGGCACCGCCCGAGTCCGGGATGGTCTCGTAGATGTCGATCCGCAGCGGGAAGTAGCCGGTGCCGCCGT
>CAZRLI010000004.1:0-25704 GCA_964600535.1 uncultured Steroidobacteraceae bacterium
GGATGTCGCAGTGATCCTGGTCGACGCGCGCAAGGGCGTGCAGACGCAGACCCGCCGCCACGCCTACCTCACCTCGCTCCTCGGCGTGCGGCAACTGGTGCTCGCGGTCAACAAGATGGACCTCGTGGGTCACTCACGCGCGCGCTTCGACGCCATCGTCGCGGAGTTCTCCGGGTTCGCGCGCCGGGCGCGGTTGCCGGCGGTGGTGGCGATCCCGCTGGTCGCGACGGCTGGCGACAACGTCGCGCGGCGGGGCGCCGCGCTGCGCTGGTACACGGGGCCCACGCTCCTCGAGTTCCTCGAGGCGGTGGAGATCGAATCTGGAGGGGCGGCGGACCGCCCGTTCCGCCTCCCGGTGCAGTGGGTCAACCGGATGAAGGATTTCCGCGGCCTCACTGGCCTCGTGGCGAGCGGGCGGGTGGCGGTGGGCGATCGCGTGCACGTCTGGCCGGCGGGGACCGCCAGCGTGGTGGCGCGCGTGGTCACGGGCAGCGGCGATGCGGCGTCCGCCGTCGCGGGCGAATCGACGCAGCTGGTGCTCGGCCATGACGTCGACGCGGGCCGTGGCGCGGTCGTGGCCGCGGCCGGGCACCCGCCGGCCATTGCCGATCAGTTCGAGGCGACCGTGGTCTGGCTGCACGAAGCGCCGCTGCTGCAGGGGCGTTCCTACTGGCTGAAGCTCGGCACGCAGCTCGCCACGGCCACCGTCGCGCCGGTCAAGCATCGTGTCGACGTGAACACGCTCGAGCCGCTCGCGGCCGAGCGTCTCGAGATGAACGATATCGGTGTCTGCGAGCTCGCACTCGACCGCGACCTTGTCTTCGCGCCCTACGCGGAGGACCGCGCGCTCGGCGGCTTCGTGCTGATCGATCGCGTCACGAATGCGACCGTCGGCGCGGGCCTCATCCATTTCGCGCTGCGCCGCGCCGCCAACCTGCATCGCCAGCTGCTCGACGTCGACAAGGGCGTGCGCGCGCGTCAGAAGGCGCAGCGGCCGCGCGTCGTGTGGTTCACCGGCCTGTCCGGCGCCGGCAAGTCGACCATCGCCAACCTGCTCGAGCGCCAGCTCGTGGCGCAGGGCCGGCACACCTACCTGCTCGACGGCGACAACGTGCGCCTCGGCCTGAACCGCGACCTCGGGTTCAGCGCGCAGGACCGGGTCGCGAACGTGCGGCGCATCGCCGAGGTCGCGAAGCTGATGGTCGACGCGGGGCTCATCGTGCTCGTCTCGGCGATCTCGCCGTTTCGCGCCGAGCGGCGCAGCGCGCGCGAGCTCTTCGAGCCGGGCGAGTTCGTCGAGGTGTTCGTCGACGCGCCGCTCGAGGTCGTCGAGCAGCGCGACGTAAAGGGCCTGTACCGCAAGGCGCGCAGTGGGCAGCTGCAGAATTTCACCGGCATCGACTCGCCCTATGAAGTACCGGAGTCCCCCGAGCTGCACCTGCGCACGGCCGAGACCCGCGTCGAGGACGCGGCGGCGCGGTTACTTGCGTACCTGGAATAGCCGAAAACCCCGCACCAACTCCTCATCCTATCTCCGCGAGGCCATGCGGAAGAGGCCAGGCAGCACGAGCAGCGTCAACAGCGTCGAGGAGACGATGCCGCCGATGACCACGGTGGCGAGCGGGCGCTGCACCTCGGCGCCGGTGCCGGTGTTGAGCGCCATCGGCAGGAAGCCGAGGGCCGCCACCAGCGCCACCATCAGGACCGGGCGCAGGCGCAACATGGCGCCCTCGCGGATCGCATCGTCGAGCGCCGCGCCGTTGGCCAGCCGGTCACGGAACGCCGAGACCATGACGACTCCCGTGAGTACTGCTACGCCCGAGAGTGTGATGAAGCCCACGCCCGCGGTGATCGACAGCGGGATGCCGCGCAGCCACAGCGCCACGACGCCGCCGGTGAGTGCGAATGGCACACCACTGAAGACGAGCACGGCGTCCTTTGCCGAGCCGAAGGTCATCAGCAGCAGCGCGAAGATCAGCCCGAGCGTGGCGGGCACCAGCAGCGTCAGCCGCGCCGACGCCGACTGCAGCTGCTCGAACGTGCCGCCGTAGTCGAGCCAGTAGCCGGCTGGCAACTTCACCTCCCGCTCGATGCGCTCGCGGGCCTGCGCGACGAAGCCGCCGAGGTCGCGGCCGCGCACGTTCGATGTCACGACGAGGCGCCGCTTGCCGTTCTCGCGGCTCACCTGGTTCGGGCCCGTGGTCAGTTCGAGGCCGGCGACTTCGGCGAGCGGCACATAGCCCCCGGCCGGCAACGGGATCGGCAGGCGCGTCAGCTTGGCCATGTCCCCACGCAGCGCCTCGGGCAACCGCACCACGATGACGAAGCGCCGATCGCCCTCGAACACCTGACCCGCTCGCGTCCCGCCGGTGGCCGCGGCGAGCACCTCCTGCACGTCGGCGACGTTGAGTCCGTAGCGGTAGAGCGAGGCGCGGTCGGGCTCCACCGAGAGCACCGGCAGGCCGTCGACCTGCTCGACCCTGACGCCGTCCGCACCTTCGACCTGCGCGAGCACGCGCGCCACCTCGTTGCCGGCGACAAGCAGCTGGCCGAGGTCGTCGCCGTAGATCTTGACGCCGAGGTCCGACCGCACACCCGAGATCAGCTCGTTGAATCGCAACTGGATCGGCTGGCTGATCTCGAGCGCGTTGCCGGGCACCGCCGCGAGCCGCGTCTCGATCTCCTCCACGAGCGCCGCCCTGGACTTGCCCGACTCCGGCCAGCTCGCACGATCCTGCAACATGATGTAGCCGTCGGAAATGCTGGGCGGCATCGGGTCGGTGGCCACTTCCGCGGTGCCGACGCGCGAGAAGTAGGTCTTGATCTCCGGCATGTCCTGCAGCGCTCGCTCGAGCTGCTGCTGCATCTCGATCGATTGCGTGAGGCTCGTGCCCGGCATCCGCAGTGCCTGCACCGCGAGATCACCTTCATCGAGGCTCGGAACGAACTCGGAGCCGAGGCGTGCCCCGAGCCAGCCGCAGCCGATGACGAGTACGACGGCGCCCACGAGGACCGGCGTGCGATGGCGCAACGCCTGCCCGAGAACGGGCGCGTACAGCCGGCGCGCGCCGCGTACGATCCGGTTCTCCTTCTCCTCGATCCGGCCGCGCAGGAACAGCGCGACGGCGGCCGGTACGAAGGTCAGCGACAGCACGAGCGCCGCGACGAGCGCCATGATGACCGTGAGCGCCATCGGCCTGAACATGCGGCCCTCGACACCGCTCAACGCGAGGATCGGCAGGTTGACGAGGATGACGACCAGCACGCTCACGAGGCTCGGAACGAAGACCTCGCGCGTGGCAGCGAATACCGTGTGCAGGCGCTCCTCGGTACCCAGGAGGCGCCCCGCGCGGTGCTGGTTCTGTGCGAGGCGCAGCAGGCAGTTCTCGACGATGATGACCGCGCCATCGACGATCAGCCCGAAGTCGAGGGCACCGAGTGACATCAGGTTCGCGCTGACCTTCGTTTCGACCATGCCCGTGATCAGCATGAGCATGGCAAGCGGGATCACGAGCGCCGTGAGGATCGCGGCCCGCACGTTGCCGAGCATCAGGAGCAGGACCACGACGACGAGTATCGCGCCTTCGAGCAGGTTCTCCTGCACCGTCGCGATGGTTTTCTCGACGAGCGCCGTGCGGTCGTAGACCGGGTCGGCCGTGACGCCGGGGGGCAGGGACTTGCCGATCTGCTCGAGCCGGGCTGCCACGGCCTTCGAGACCCTGCGACTGTTCTCGCCGACCAGCATTACGGCCGTGCCGAGCACCGCCTCCTCGCCATCGCGGGTCGCGGCGCCGGTGCGCAGTTGTTTGCCGAAGCCGATCTCGGCGACGTCGCGGATGGTGACCGGAACGCCGTCGCGGTGCGCAACTATGATTCCCCCGATCGAAGGGATGTCGGTGACCTGTCCCGGCGAGCGGATCAGGTACTGCTCGCCGTTGCGCTCGAGGTAGCCGGCGCCGATACTGGAGTTGTTCCTTTCGAGGGCGGAGACGATGTCGGCAAAAGACAGGCCGAAGGCGAGCAGCCGGCCGGGGTCGGGCGTGACATGGAACTCGCGCTCATGGCCGCCGATCGTGTTGACTTCCGTGACCCCCGGCACCTGGCGCAGCTGCGGCCTGATCACCCAGTCCTGCAGCGTGCGCAGGGCCGTCGCGTCGTACGGGCGCCCGTCGGGCTGGCGCGCGGCGGCCTCAGCCTGCACGGTGTAGAGGAAGATTTCGCCCAGGCCGGTCGCGATCGGCCCGAGTTCGGGCTCGACGCCGCCGGGCAACTGGCTGCGGGCCTGCTGCAGGCGCTCATTGACAAGGTTGCGCGCGAAGTAGATGTCCGTGCCGTCCTCGAATACGACGGTTACCTGCGACAGCCCATAGCGGGACAGGGAGCGCGTGTACTCGAGGTGCGGGATGCCGGCGATCGCCACCTCCACGGGATACGTGATGCGCTGCTCGACCTCGAGTGGCGAGTAGCCCGCTGCCTCGGTGTTGATCTGTACCTGGACGTTCGTGATGTCGGGCACGGCGTCGATCGGCAGGCGCTGATAGCTCCAAGCGCCGAGGGCAGCGACCACGGCTACGAGAAACAGCACCACGCCGCGCCGGGCAATGGCAGTGCGCAGGAGGGCGTCGATCATGATGCGTCCTCAGTGCTCATGCGAGGCTTCGCCCTTGCCGAGCTCAGCCTTGAGGATGTAGCTGTTCTGCGTCGCGTAGCGCTCGCCGGGCGCAAGGCCGCCGAGCACTTCGCTCCACTCGCCGTCCGTGCGGCCCGTCCGCACCGCGCGCGGCTCGAAGCCCCCGTCGTCCTGCACGAAGACGACGGTGCGCCCGGCGAGGTTCTGCAAGGCCTCGTTGCGCACGGCGAGTGGAGCGGGTGTTTCTCCGAGCGTCACGTCGGCGCTCACGTACAGGCCGGGCACCCAGCGCCGCTGCCCATTGTCGAGGCTCACGCGTGCCGCCAACGTCTGGTTGCTGCTGCTGCCGAACGGCGCAACGTACACGATACGCCCATCGCCGCTGAGCCCCGCGTCCGCGCTCCTCACCCGCACGGACTGCCCGACGCGCACCTTCGCGCTGTCGCGCGGGAAAAGCGCGAGCTCGACCCACACCTTCGACAGGTCCGCGACCGTGAACAGCGACTTGTCGCCGGTCTGTTCGCCGGGGTTGGCCTGCCGCGCGGTGACCACGCCGGCGAGGGGCGCGACCACCGCATAGCTCTGCAGGCTCTCGTTGCTCTCGACGGTGGCGAGTGTCGCGCCCGCGCGCACGCTGTCACCGACTGCCGCGCCGACACTGCGGATCACGCCGGGGAAGCGTGCGCCGACATCCCTCACGCGCTCGGCATCGGGGGCGATGAGGCCGTAGACGGGCAGGGTCTCGCGGATGACCGCCGGGCCGGCCTGAGAAACGCTGATTGCAGCCGCGCGGATCTGCTCGGCCGTCAGGGCAATATGGGCGGTTGCCTCTCCTTCGCCCTCATGGCCGGACTCCGGCGGCGCGGGGGTCACTGGTTTGCCGCAGGCAGCGAGCGCGAGCGTGGCGAGGGTCAGGATCGGCAGCAACAGATATCGCATGGTTGTCTCTTCTCAGGGATTGGATTGCGCGCCCTGCGCGGCGGCGCCTGTGAGTCGTTCGATTTCAACCAGCAGGCGGTGGTAGTCGGCCGCGGCGTCGATCGCCGCGTCTTGGAGTGCGAGGAGTTCTTCCTGCGCGGTGGCGAGCTCCAGGAAGGAGAATCGGCCGCGGTCATAGCCGCTGCGGGTCTGGTCGAGCGCCAGCCGGGCCTGCGGCAACGCTTCGCTGCGCAGCGTCTCGACGCGCGCGCGATCCGCGTCCATCTGCTGGTGCAGGCTGAGCAGGCTCGAGCGTGCGCGGATGCGCGCGGTGTCGGCGAGCACCCCGGTCTGCGCGAGACGCACCTGCGCTTCGCGTATCGCGCCCTGGTTGCGGTCCCGCAGCGAGATCGGCACCGAGAAACCTGCGACGAGGGCCGTGTCATCGCCCTCTGCGAGGTGACGCAGCCCGAGGCTGAAGGCGAGGCTGGGCCGGGCCTGCGCACGCGCGAGGCGCAATTCGGCCTCGCGCAAGCGCGCCTCCGATGCAAGCTGCGCGAAGTCGGGCGATGCATCGAGGCGATTGAGCAGCGCCTGCAAGGGTTCGGTTGCCCGCAGTTCGAACAGCTCCGCCCGCGCGGTCGTGAAATCGGGGTCGGCGCTGCCCCACGATGCCGCGAGTGCGTAGCGCGCACTGCGCAACTCGCTGGCGGCCTGGCTCTGGTCGACGAGCGCGCGCGTCAGTGCGATGCGTGCGCGACTCTGCTCGGCGAGCGGCGAGCGTCCCGCCGCGACACGGGCGTCGATCGCACCAAGCGTCGATGTCGCCAGACGGACCGATTCGGCGGCGAGGCGCGCGTGCTCCTGCAAGGCGACGACGTCGATGAAGCGGCGGGTGACATCGGCGAGTACATCGAGTTCGTGCACCCGCTGGCCGAGGTTGGTTGACTCGAGTGCGGATTCCGCGGCCGAGCGGCGCAGGGCGCGACGGCCGCCAAGCTCCACGACCTGGCTCAGGCTGAGGGTGGCCTCGAGCGCGTCGGTGCCACGTGAATCGCCGCTGCCGGCAAAGTTCTCGAGTTCGAGTGAAAGCTCGGGATTCGGGCCGAGGCCCGCCTGCACGAGTCGTGCCTGCGCTGCGTCGAGCTCGAAGGCGCTCGCGCGCAGGTCGGGATGGTTGCGCAGCGCCGCATCGAGCGCGCCGGCGAGTGTCAGGTCGCCGGCCTGCACACGGGCCGCAGCGGCGGCCAGGACAATGGCGCACGCAATGCACACGCGCGCGGGGAATGGAAACATCGATGAACCTCCTGCTGCACGCGCACGCATGCGCCTGCGCTTGCAGGTCAACTTGAAGGGAGCGTCGGGAGGTTTCTTAGCGAGGCGGTCCGCGCAGCGGCGGGCGCAGGTCGAAGGCGGGATCGGGGAAGGGCAGAAGGAGTCGCGCAGGCCGGATCGTTGTCTTCAGCGCCGGCAGCAGCCGGGCGAGCAACAGGGCCTCGAGCGCGAACAGTGCGAACGCGGCGAACGACATGTCCTCCGTCGCGGCGTGCTTCAGCCACGGAAGCACTGACAGGTCGACGTCGAGGTCGTTGTGGCCGTCGACGGCGGGCTGGGAACCATCGTGCAGCGGCTCATCCTCGATGTGCATCGCTGCGGTGCGGTCCTGCCCGTCGAAGCACAGGTGCAAATGCGCCTCACCCACCCGCAAGAGGAGCAGGGCGATGGCGAGGTAACCCAGGCAGCGGGCGATGGGACATCGGCGCAGCATCCGGCACAGTATGCCGCAGCCATGGCGCCTCCGCTGAGAGTTGGTGCCCGGTTTTCGGTTATTCGGGTACCTGCCCGCAGCGCGAACAACCGAACAACCGCAGAACCGGCGCCAACTCGCCTACGCCTTGTGCCATGCGGCGAGGGTGGTGGCCTCCACCGCCGGATCGAGGCCGGCCTTGAGCTTGGCCTGGCGATCGGCGGGCAGCGTCCGGAACCATTGCAGGGTATCGCGCACGGTCTCTGCGAGCGGCCGCGTCGCAAGACCCGCGGCGTGCGCGCGCTCGCTCGATGTGAGGGACGCGCCCGCGAACTCGCCGCTCATCGGTGACCAGGGCGGCAGGTCCACTTCCTCGGGCTTCCACTGCCTGAAGAGAAAAGTCTCCGGCACCCACGTCACGCGGGTGTCATTGCCGGGCGAGGCATCGAGGCTGGCACGGACCACGTCGCCGATCGTGTACTGGCGCGGGCGCGTCACGGCGTTGAAATAGCCGGTCGTGCGCCGCTCCACGAGCCGCAGCATCCAGGCCGTGAGATCGCGCGCATCGATCACCTGGACCGGATCCTGCGGCGTGCCGGGCGCAAGCATCTCCCCGCCGCGCGAGGCGCGCACGGGCCAGTAGGTGAAGCGGTCGGTGGGATCGAGCGGGCCCACGATATAGCCGGGGCGCACGACGCTCGCGCGATCCGCGAAGGCCTGCATCGTGTAGGACTCGCACAGCGCCTTCATCGGGCCATAGGTCTCCCCCGTGACCTTCTCCTCGTCGATGTTGGCGAGCTTGCCGGTCGGCGAGGTTTCGTCGTTCGGCGCAGCGAAGCCTGCATAGGCGGAGATGCTCGAAATGAAGAGGCAATAGCCCGCATTCGGCGCGAGGAGCTCCGCGGATTGCTTCACGTACTTCGGGATGTAGCCCGTGTTGTCGACGACGGCATCCCACTGGCGACCGCGCAGCGCATCGAGCTGGCCCTTGCGATCCCCGTGCAGCGTCTCGACGCCGGGCACGCCGTCGGCGTCACGTTTGCCGCGGTTGAAATGCGTCACCTTCCAGCCGCCTGCGAGCGCGGCGGCGGTCAGGTGCGGTCCGAGGAAACCCGTGCCGCCGAGGACCAGCAGGGTCTGCGGTGCGCGCTCCGCGGCCATCGTGCGATGGAAGGTCGCGAGTGCAGCCGTGCCGAGCCCGAGCTTGATGAAGTGGCGGCGATGGGTCATGGCAAGGTGTCCTTTCAATGGATCGCGTAGAGATGGCCGTCGAGGCTGCCGACATAGACGACACCGTCGGCGACGACGGGTGATGAGAGGATCGCGCCCAGCGAGCGAAAACGGAAGAGGTCGATGTACATGTCCTGGTAGTCGCGGAACACCGGCGCGAAGCCGGCGGGGTCGAGTCGGCCGTCGGCGGTGAGCAGGTGCATCGCGTCAGCTTTCGACGCCTCGGTCTGGAAGGCCCAGGCCAGCGTGCCGTCCCGCGCGTCGATCGCATAGAGCATGCCGTTGTGGCTGCCGAAATAGGCGCGCCCGCCGGCGAGCGCAGCCGAGGAAAAAATGTACGCCTTCGCGTCGAAATTGAAACGCAGCCGGCCGCTTTTCGCGTCGAGCGCCATGAAGCGCGAGGAGTCCGACGTGCCGACATAGACGACGCCGTCACGCACCGCCGGCGTGCCGTTCACCCATGACTTGCTCGTCGGGTAGTCCCACTTCTTCCGGCCGGTCTTCGCATCGAGCGCGTAGACATGGGCATCGCGACAGCCGACATACACGACGCCGTCGACGATGGCGGCCGAGGACTGGAAGCCCACCTGGTTGTGCATGGCCGGGTCTTCGCCGGCCTGGAAGAGCCACTTCGAGCGCCCCGTCGCGGCGTCGATCGCGTGGAAGTCACCGCCCCAGCTGCCGATGAACAGCGTGCCGTCCGCGTAGGCCGGTGAGGCATGCACGACATCGCGCATCGGGAATTTCCATTGCAGCACGCCACTCGTCGCATCGACCGCATAGACATTGCCGTCGCCACTGCCGAAATAGACCCGGCCCTCGGCGATCACCGGAGAAGACGTGAACACGTCCCACGCATCGGGCATGGTCTGGCCGGCAGGCCCGTAGCCGTGCAGCCCCCGGGCCTCGAAGCGGCGCTCGTACTCGATGGCATACACCCACTTCGGCTTCCCGGTCGCGAGCTCGAGCGCGACGAGCGAACCCGCGGAGGAGACGAAGTAGAGCACGCCGTCCCCGATCGCGGGAGTCGAGGCGATCGGCATGCGCGACGCGAACTTCCAGCGTTCCCGGCCCGTTTCGCGATCGAGCGAGAAGAGCGCGCCACTGGCGCTGGCGATGTAGAGGGCGCCGTCCGAGAGCACCGGCGAGGCGAACACGGGGCCGCCGGTGTCGAAGGACCACTTCACGCCGTGCAATTGCGCAGGCCCGGCCGACGCGTACACGCCGGTGCGCGCCGCGTCGCCGTGGAACGTGGACTGTGCATGGGCTGCCTGGGCCGCCAGCAGGACGGTCGCGAATGCCGCAACGGCTTTCATGCGCCGAAACGATAGCGCCCGTCGGGCGGGCGCACCGCCGGCGGACACACGCTTCATCGCGCCGGGAACTCGGTCCGGCTCACGGCCTTGCGGGCCGCGGCGGCGCCCGGTGCGCGCCGCCGATGACCAGCGCCCCGCTCAGGGCGCGAGCGCCGCCCGCATTCGCTGCAGCGCGTAGTGCCGGTAGCTTTCGAGCGCCAGCGCGACGACCTCGTCGCGGGGGCAGCCGCCCGTGACATCGAGCTCGATCCAGCCGAGATGGCCGGTATAGACGGGGATCCGGTAGCGCGCATCGGATGTCAGCAGGCCCTGGCGGTCGGCACCGACCCAGAACGCGAACCGGACTCCACCGTCCCGGGCGTAGGCCGATGCAAACACGCGCCTGCCCGCGCGCCAGACCGGATGCCCGAACTGCATGCCCTCGGAGACCTCCGGCCACGCGCCGCAGATCGTCCGCAGCTGCGCGAGCAGGCGCCGGGCGGCGGGCCTGGCCAGCGGATCAAGCTCCGCCGCGGAGGGCCCGCGCTTCGGCGGCTCAATCTCGATCGTGCGTCCGAGGGTGGCGGTGAGCCGCGCCGGCGCGACCCTGCAATAGGCCGCCCGCACGAGCGCCGCAATGCGCTTCCAGGCGAGCCCCTTGTCGAGGTTGACGCCGAGCCAGCCGCGCGGGCCGACATAGGGCGGAACGAAGAAGTGCCGCGGCTCGTCGCGCGTGTGGAAGGCCTGTGCGCCGTCCGGCATGTTGAGCCACAGCGCGACCCGGCCGTCGCCGTGGTGATTGACCACGTAGGATGCGAACGTCTTGCCGCGGACCCGGAAATTCGGTGCGCCGTGCGACAGCCACTCCTCTGTCTCCGGAAACGAGAGGCAGATCTCGCGCACCGCCGCGACGATGTCTTTCGCCATCGGCGCCATGGTGCCGGTTTTCCCGCTGCTCGGCTATCTGCGCGGCGAGAAGTCCCGGAAGGTGCAGACCCGCCCGTTCACCGCGATTCCGATGAACCGGTCGAGGTCACGGAAATCCTCGGTGACGAGCGAGAATGACGTCGCCTGCGCAAGCCCGGGGCAGGCTTCGGTGAATGCCATCCTGAAGTGCCGGCCCAGGTCGTCGATGCGGCGCCACGTGCACCGGCTTCATGAAGACGAAGTAGGCGAACATGCCGATGGCTCCCGCGAGGGCAGCCGCGAGCAGGCGGGCGAGGGCATTCATGCAATGTCCTCAGGCGGCGGGAAACTGCGCGTCGATGGTTTCGCCGTTGGCGAACTGGCACTTGCCAAGGCCGCCGCCAGCCATCTCCGAGGAGGGGTGCTTGAGGCGGAAATGGCAGCGCATGTGCTTGTCCTGGGGCCCGGTGAGATTTGCAACCACATGGCCGGTGTAGTGGGTCACGAACTCGAGTTGCGGCTCGGGCCCCCAGTAGGGCCAGCCGCGCCACCGGCCGCCCCAGCCGTACCACAGTGGCTGGAGATGCTGGACGGTCGTGTCACGCGTGATCTGGAAATACGGGCCGCTGTACACGACTCCGTCCGCGAGCGTCGCGGTCATCGTGCCTTCGTGGGCGTCGCTCGACTTCCAGGCGAAATCGACATGCTCGCCACTGCGGCGGGTCTCGCCGTAGCCGTGTCCCGACGTGGCGCAGGCGACGAGGCCCAGCGCGAGGGCGAGTGGAACAACCAGTCGCATCGGCATGATGCACCTCCTGGTGAATTGGATCGCGCCGGCCCCGCGCACGTTCCGGTCATTACGGAAATGTAAGGCGCAGGACGATGGCCTCACGTACGCTAACCGGCCATGTCCCCCGCAAAGGATGCGCGCCCGGAGGGAGCCGCCATCGACGCCGCGGCCGCGTGGCGCCGATGGTTCGCGCCGGCGGTCTCGGTGCTGGCCTTCGCGCTCGTGATTGCGGTGCTGCACCACGTGCTCGCGCGCTACCACCTGCGCGACATCGTGCAGGAGCTGCGGCGCATTCCCCCGCCCGCGCTCGCTACCGCCGCCGCGCTCACACTGGTGAGCTACCTGCTGCTCACTTTCTATGACGCCCTCGGCGTGCGCTACGTCGGCAAGCCGGTGCCTTATCCGCGCACTGCGCTGACATCCTTCATCGCCTACTCGTTCGGGCACAACTTCAGCCTCGCGGCCTTCACCGGGACGGCCGTGCGCTACCGGATCTATTCAACGCAGGGGCTCACGGCCGTCGATGTCGCGACCATCGCTTCGTTCTGCGCGCTCACCACGGCGCTCGGCCTCGGCGTGCTCGGCGGCGTCGCGGCGCTCTACGCCGTGCCGGGCACGACTGCGCTGCACCTCGGGCATATCTGGTCGCAGCTCTTCGGTGTCCTGCTGCTCGGGCTCGCCACGAGCTACGTCGCCTGGGCGGCGCTCGCGCACCGACCGCTCGCGCTCGGCTCGTGGGAGGTGCGGCCACCCGGCGCGCGCCTCGCCTGCGCGCAGCTCGCGGTGGGGGTGGCGGACCTTGCGGCGTCGGCCGCGGTGCTCTGGGTACTGCTGCCGCCGTCGACCGGCATCGACTTCCCGACCTTCGCCGGCATGTACGCGATCGCGGTCGTCGGTGGCATCGTGAGCCAGGTGCCCGGCGGCCTCGGTGTGTTCGAGACGATCCTGCTGCTCTCGATGCCGCACGTCCCGGCGCCGCAACTGCTCGGCGCGCTGCTGGCCTGGCGCGGCCTCTACTACCTCGCGCCGCTCGCGCTTGCCGCGGCGGCGCTGCTGTTGCACGAGCTGTACCTGCAGCGCTCGCAGATCGCGCGCATGCGGCGCGCCGCGGGCGATTGGATCACGCCACTGCTGCTGCCGATCGCACCGCAGCTGATCGGCGTGCTGGTGTTCGTCGCCGGCGCCGTGCTCCTCGTGTCGGGAGCGACGCCCGCCCTCGACGGCCGGCTGCGCGAAATCCGCCGCATCGTGCCCCTGCCGCTGCTCGAAGTGTCGCACCTGGCGGGCAGCGTGATCGGTGTCGGCCTGCTGGCGCTCGCCCGCGGCCTCTTTCGCCGCCTGCGCGCGGCCTGGCACCTGACCGTCTGGCTGCTGGTCGCCGGCGTCGCTGCCTCGCTCCTCAAGGGGCTCGACTTCGAGGAGGCCGCCTATCTTGCAGTCGTGCTGCTCGTCACGCTGCTTTCGGGTGCGGCGTTCTACCGGCCCGCCTCGATCATGAGCCAGCGCTTCACGCCGGGCTGGCTCGCGAGCATCGGCATCATCGTCGTGCTGTCGGTGTGGATCGGCTTCCTCGCCAACCGGCACGTGCCGTATTCGAACGAGCTGTGGTGGACCTTCGCGATGCACGGCGACGCGCCGCGGATGCTGCGCGCCTCACTGGCGGTGATCGTGGTGCTCGCGGGCCTGGTCGCCACGAACCTGCTGCGACCGGCGCCGGCCCAGCCGCACGTCCCGCAGGTGCAGGATGCCGGGCGCATCGACGCGGCGCTCGCGCGCGCCGATGCCAGCCTGGCCAACGCCGTGCGTGCCGCCGACAAGCGCGTGCTCTTCCACGGCGATGGCGATGCGTTCCTCATGTACCAGGTGTCCGGCCACAGCTGGATCGCGCTTGGCGATCCGGTCGGGACGGCGTCGCAGCAACAGGATCTCGTGTGGAGCTTCCGCGAGCTCGTCGATCGGCGGGGCGGGCGCCCGGTGTTCTACCAGGTGGGTCCCGCGAGCCTCGCCCTGTACGTGGATCTCGGGCTTTCGCTCGTCAAGCTGGGCGAGGAGGCGCGCATCGCGCTCGCCGATTTCGGCATCGAGGGCAGCGCGCGCGCCGAGCTGCGCCAGGCCCGCCGGCGCGCGGAACGCGCCGGCGCCAGCTTCGAGGTCGCCGCGGCCGGCGATGAGCGGCTGATGCCGCGCCTGCGCGCGATCTCGGATGCGTGGCTCGAGGACAAGGCGACCGCCGAGAAGGGATTCTCGGTCGGTGCCTTCAGCGAGGCCTACCTGCGGCAGTTCGCGATCGCGATCGTGCGGCTCGAAGGCAGCGTGGTCGCGTTCGCCAACCTGTGGCCGACCGCGACGCACGAGGAACTGTCGATCGACCTGATGCGTTTCGGTCGCGATGCGCCCGCCGGCGCGATGGACTTCCTGCTGATCGAGCTGATGTTGTGGGCACGCGCGCAGGGATACCGCTGGTTCAACCTCGGCATGGCGCCGCTGTCCGGGCTCGAATCGCGCGCGCTCGCGCCGCTGTGGCACCGCATGGGGGGATTCCTCTATCGCCACGGCGAGTCGTTCTACAACTTCGAGGGGCTGCGCCGCTACAAGGAGAAGTTCGCGCCCGTGTGGGAGCCGCGTTATCTCGCCTCGCCGGGGGGGCTGCAGCTCGCGCGGGCGCTGTACGACGTGTCGACCCTCATCTCGGGAGGCCTGAAGGAGCTCGTGACCAAATGAAGACTGTGTTGCGACTGGGGTGCCTGCTCGCCGCCGTCGGCTGCTGCGCATCCGCGTGGGCGGGCACCGCCCATGCGGAGCAATCCTTCGAGATGGGTCGCTTCGGCAAGGTGGTCGTCTACCGGCCCGTGGCGCGGCCCACGGGCGTCGTGCTGTTCGTGTCGGGTGACGGCGGCTGGCATCTCGGTGTCGTCGGCATGGCGAAGCACATGGTGGAGGCGGGGCTCATCGTCGTCGGCATCGACGTGCGCAGCTATCGCAGGGCGATCAACGGCCCGGGCGACGAGTGCCGCTATTACGCCGCGGATTTCGAGGAACTCGCGCACGCCATCGAGCAACGCCTGGAGCTCGAGCAGTACCACCTGCCGGTGCTCGCGGGCTACTCATCGGGCGCGACGCTGGTCTATGCCGTCATGGTGCAGTCGCCGCCCGGCACATTCGCGGGCGTGCTGAGCCTCGGCTTCTGTCCCGACCTCGACCTGGTGCGCCGGCCCTGTCGTGGCAGCGGGCTCGAGTACGTGATGCAGGGCCCGGAGGCGAAGCCGAAGGGGCTCGTCTATCGCCCGTCGCAGTCGAATCGCACGCGCTGGATCGTGATGCAGGGGCAGGTCGATCAGGTCTGCGATCCCGGGGGCACGCGCGAGTTCGTCGCGGCGACCGGTCACGGCGAACTCGTCGAGCTGCCCAGGGTCGGCCACGGCTTCGGCGTCGAGCGCAACTGGCTGCCGCAGTTCCAGCAGGCACAACTCGCACTGGTCGCCGGGGCCGTGCGACCGCCGCCTTCGCCACCGCAGTTGCGGGACCTGCCGCTGATCGAAGTCCCGGCGGCCGCCGGGAGTCTCGCGGCCGCCGCCGCGGACGACCGCCGGCGCTTTGCGGTACTGCTCACCGGCGACGGCGGCTGGACCGGCCTCGACCAGGATGTGGCGGCCGCGCTCGCGGCGCGCGGCATCCCGGTCGTCGCGATGAGCTCGCTGAAGTACTTCTGGCACGCGCGCACGCCCGACGAGGCGGCCCGCGACCTCGATCGCATCGTGCGCGCCTATGGCGAGCGCTGGCAGCGCAGCGCGGTGCTGCTCATCGGCTACTCCTTCGGTGCCGATGTCCTGCCCTTCCTCTACAACCGCCTGCCGCGGGAGACGCGCGCGCGCGTGCAGTCGATCAGCCTCCTCGGGCTCTCCGCGACGGCGAGCTTCGAATTCCATCTCTCGGACTGGATCCCGGGAAGCGACGGCGAGGGCCGTCCAACCGTGCCGGAGATTGCGGCCATCGGCGGCCCCGTGCGCGTGCTCTGCCTGTACGGCGAAGACGAGACGCATTCGGCATGCCCGGCGGTGCGCCGCCCCGGGGTGGAAGTGGCGGAACTCGAAGGCGGCCATCATTTCGACGGCGACTATGCGGCGCTGGCGCGGCGAATCCTCGATTTCGCCAATGCAGCCGGTGCGCGCTAGCCGGTGCGCCGCTTCAGGCTTGCGGCAACTGGCGCTGCAGGGCGATCCAGGCCCCGAGTCCGGCCAGGGCGCAGGAGAGGCCGATGAGCGCGCCGGGCCCGGATGAGGCGGCGAGCCCACGCCCCAGCCAGTCCGCGAGGGCCGGCCCCTCGCGCCAGGCGAACGCAAGGAATGCAGCCGCGATGCCGGCGGCGTTCGCCGCGTTCATCCAGGCCTCCCGGCGCAGCCGCCGCAGGGTGGACTCGCGCTGGCGGTCGGCAAGCAGCCGGCGCTGCGGGTCGGGGGCGGCGCCCGCGGCCGCGACGCGCGCCAGCACCCGCGCCTCGAAATCGGCAGCGGTGTCGACCGTCGCGAAGACCCTGCGCAGGCGCGGGTCGAGCCGGCCGCCGGTCATGCGGTCTCCTCGACGCCCAGCAACGCGGCGAGGCGCGCGCGCGCGCGATGCAGGTGTGTCTTGGCGGTATTGACCGGGATACCCATCATGTCCGCGACCTCCTCGACCGGCCGCTCGTCCAGATAGTACAGGGTGATCGCCTGGCGCTGCACGTCGGGCAGTCCCTCGACGCAGCGGCGCAGCGCGGCGTCGCCTGGCGGGCCGGCGCACGGGGACGCGATGCCATCCACCTCCGCCTGCACGGCCGGATCCGTCAGCGACAACGTACGCCGGCGCGCGCGCAGAGCCGATATGGCCGCGTTGCGCGTGATCGCGTAGATCCAGGTCGAGAGCCGTGCGCGGCCGTCGTAGCGCGGCAGTGCATGCCAGATCTTCACGAATACCTCCTGCGCGAGATCCTCGGCGGCGCCCCGGTCCCGCAGGATCCCGTAGGCGAGGCCGAATACCCGCCGCCGGTAGTCCCGGACCAGGCGCTCGAAGGCCATGCTGCCGTTGCCGGCCTGGATCAACTGGATGATCGCCTCGTCGGCCGGCATTCGGGTCGGACCTTCCCCCGGGTTGATACGCGCCGGCCCGCGCGCCGGTTGCAGCCCATTCTAGCGCCCTGCGGCGAAACCGCCCGGCGTGCCGCTGCGTATCAAGGGACATGGCACAAGGGCAGTACCATTCGGCGCAGGACAACCGGGTGCTTGATTGCGCGCTTTCGGCGATCATGGCCCTCTGCGCTTCCGGCTGGATCCACGCGGCGCTGGAGCCGCTCCGGACGCTCCTCAGGATACTGTCGGGTGGCTGAAACGGGGTATGGCAATGAATGAAGCCGATATCGTCGGAGAGCTGGTACCGATCGTGGCCATCATGCTCGGCCTGGGAACCGTGGTCGTCGCGATCGTATTCGGTTACCGGGAAAAGATGAAACGTGCCGAGCTGCGGCACCGCGAGCGGATCACCGCGCTCGAGAAGGGCATCGAATTGCCGCCCGATGCGGATCCGGAACTCGATGGCAGGCGGTCCGCTTCGTTGCGACGGGGCCTTGCGGGGCTGTTCGTCGGCATCGTTCTCTACGCCGCGATGCGCGGCGTCACGGACCCGGACATTGCGATCTTCGGGCTGGTCCCGAGCGCGATCGGCGCTGCCAACCTCATCGGCTATTTCGTCGAGCGCAGCAAGAATGGCAGCGGGCCTGCCGGCCCCGGCTGAGCACCACCTAGGCGAACCGGGGCAGCCATCCCGCGAGGCGCTCGAGCGCCTGCTCGATCTCCCCGGGACCCACCGCGAATGAAAACCTCACGAAGCGTTGGCCGTCCACCGGGTCGAAGTCGATGCCGGGTGCAAGGCCCACGCCGATCTCGTCGACCGCGCGCAGGCAGAACTGCATGCTGTCCTGCGTGAGATGCCCGATGTCCGCATAGAGGTAGAACGCACCGTCGGGTGGCACGATGCGGGTGATCCCGAGTGCCGCCAGCCCGGCGATCAGCCGCGTGCGGTTGCGCTCGTAGACACGCACCCAGTGCTCGAGGTCCGCGGGTTCGTCCAGCGCGGCGAGCGCGGCATGCTGGGCGAGCGTGGAGGGCGTGAGGAACATGTTGATCAGGTAGGCGTGCACCTGGGCCACCCAGTCGCGCGGCACGATCATCCAGCCGAGGCGCCAGCCCGGCATGCGATAGAGCTTCGAGAAACTGTTGATCACGATGGCGCGCGGGTCGATCTCGAGCGCACTCACTGCGCGCTTGCCGAAGCTGATGCCGTGGTAGATCTCGTCGGAAATGACCCGGATGTCGCGCGCGCGACAGCTGGCCAGCAGCGCGCCGAGCTGCCGTTCGTCGAGCATCGCGCCGGTCGGGTTGGCAGGGCTTGCGATCACGAAGCCCTGCGGCGCGGGCGCCAGCGCCTCGAGCTGTGCGGGAGTCGGGTGGAATCCCTGCTCCGGCCCGCAGTGGACCTCGACGGGCTCGAGTCGCAGGGCCGCGAGCGTGTTGCGATACGCCGGGTAGCCGGGGCGCAGCATCGCGACACGATCGCCCGGCCGGAACAGCGCGGCATACGCGGCGACGAGCGCCGCACTCGCGCCCGCCGTCAGCAGCACCCGTTCGGGGTCGATGTCGATGCCGTGCGTGCGGGCGTAGTAGGCCACGATCTTCTCGCGCAGCTCGACGAGTTCGGTGTAACCGAGCGGATCGCGATCGAGGACCCGATGCGCGGCGGCGATCGCGGCGGCCGGCGCGCCCGCGGAAGGCTGGCCGTAGTGCATCGCGATGAACGGCAGTCCCGCGCGCACGCGCGCGGCGCCGCGGGTGCCGATCTCCCCGGCATGGAATGGCGTGACCTTCGGGCCCCTCATGCGCGCCGCAGGATGAACTCGTGGTCGCGCTGCCGGCCGACCTCGAACTCGTAATCGCCGCAACGCGTGAACCCGAAGCGACCGTAGAGGCGCTGTGCCCCTGCATTGCCGCTCCACACGCCGACGTAGAGTGGATCGAAGCGGCGCGACTCGAGCCAGGCGAGCGCGGTCTCGAGCAGGCGCGAACCGAGCCGGTTGCCGCGGGCATCCTGCCGCAGGTATAGCTGGAAAAGCTCGCCGGCATTCGCCTCGAGGTCGGGCACGGGCAGCTTGCAGGGACCCGCCGAGGCGTAGCCCTGCACGTCACCGCCGTGGCCCTCGACGATCCATACGGCGATATGCGGGTCGTGCAGGCGCCGGCTCCAGGCCTCGGGCGCATGCGCGGTGCGCAGGAACTCACCCAGGTCCTCTGCCGGGTACAGGTGGCCGAAGGTGTCGGTGAAGGTGGCGCGGCCGATCTCGCCCAGCCGGAATGCGTCGCCGATCGATGCGCGGCGGATTGCGATGGTGCTCGTCATGGAGTGTGCCTTGCCCCGATTCTAGCGCGGCGGGCCGTCCGGCCTGTGCGATCATGCGGCCGATGAGCCCGCTCTACCGCGCCTGGGTGCTCTTCATCCTGGTCGTCGCCTATGCATTCAACTTCATCGACCGCGTGATCGTCGGCATCCTCGCCGAGCCGATCAAGCGTGACCTCGCGCTCTCGGACACGCAGCTCGGCCTGATGAGCGGCGCGGCGTTCGCGCTCTTCTATACCCTGCTCGGCATTCCGGTGGCACGGCTCGCCGATCGCGGCAGCCGCACCTGGATCATGACCGCGGCACTGGCAACCTGGAGCGGCTTCACGGCGCTCTGTGGCCAGGTGCAATCCTTCGCACAGCTGTTCCTCGCGCGCGTTGGCGTCGGGGTCGGCGAGGCGGGCGGGGTGGCGCCGGCGTTCTCGCTCATCAGCGACTATTTCCCGCCGGGGCAGCGGGCCCGTGCGCTCGCGGTGTTTTCCTTCGGTGTTCCGCTCGGCAGCGGCCTCGGCACGCTCTTCGGCGGGCTGGTGGCCAGCGCGGTCGACTGGCGCGCCGCCTTCATCGTGGTGGGCGCCGGTGGCCTGCTGCTCGCGCCGGTCTTCCGCCTGACCGTTCGCGAGCCGGTGCGCGGTGCGCTCGATCCGCCCGCCGGCGCGACGGGCGCCGTGCGCGGCTCGACCCGCGATGTGCTGCGTCTCCTGGCGGGCAAGCCGTCGTTCCTGCTGCTGGCGCTCGCCGCGTCGAGCGCATCGGTGGTCGGCTATGGCCTGATCTTCTGGACGCCTTCGCTGTTCATCCGCAGCCACGGCCTCACGCTCGCGCAGACCGCCTGGTTCATCGGGTCCGCTACGATGGTATTCGGCATCGCGGGGATCTGGCTGGGCGGCTGGACGGCCGACCGGTTCGGTGCACGGCGCCGGGCCGCCTACGCGCTCGTCCCCGGCGCGATGCTGGTGGCGATCGTTCCGTTCCTGGTGGCGGGCGCGCTCGCGCCCTCCGTCGCCGCTGCATTGGCGTTCTTCAGCGTGCCGATGGCACTCAATGCCAGCTGGACGGGGCCGGTCTACTCGGCCCTGCAGCACCTCGTCGTCCCGCAGATGCGCGCGACGGCGTCGGCGATCTTCCTCTTCATGATCAACCTGGCCGGCATCGGCGGCGGCAGCCTGTTCGTCGGCGCGCTGTCGGATTCGCTGGTGCCGCGATTCGGCAGCGATTCCCTGCGCTATGCCGTCGTGATCGCGAGCGGCTTCTACCTCGTCAGTGGCGCGCTCTTCTGGGCGGCGTCGCGCCACCTCGAACGCGATTCGGGGCCGCGCGCCGCGCTCAGCGCGCGCCAGCCTTGACTCGTTGCGCGACCGAGAGGATCGCCGCGAGGCTCGCCTCCACGTCGTCGTCGCCCGTCGCCCACGAGCACACGCTGATGCGCATCGCGGTGCGGCCCTGCCAGGCCGTGCGCCCGCACCAGCAGGTGCCGTCCGCCTGCACCGCCTCGATCACGCGCTCGGTCACCGCGGGCTCGCCGAATGACACCAGCACCTGGTTGAGCACGACCTCGTTCAGGACCTCGTGCCCCCCCGCGGCGAGGCCCGCGGCGAAGCGGCGCGCGCCGCGGCAGTTGCGGTCGAGCATTTCCGCCACCCCACTGCGGCCGAGCGAGGCCAGCGCCGCCCACACCTCGACGCCGCGCGCGCGCCGCGACAGTTCCGGCGTGTAGTCGGCGGGATTGCGCGCGCCATCGCCCGCGGGCAGGTATTCGGCCGCGATCGACATGGCCGCGGGCAGGCTGCCCGGGTCGCGCACCAGGGCGATGCCGCAGTCGTACGGGACATTGAGCCACTTGTGGGCGTCGGTCGCCCAGGAGTCGGCGAGCTCGATGCCCGCGGCAAGCGGCGCGAGCCCGGCGCTGGCGCGTGCCCAGAGGCCGAAAGCGCCATCCACGTGGCACCAGGCGCCGGACGCGTGCGCGACGCCGCACAGTTCGGCGAGCGGATCGAAGGCGCCGGTATTCAAGTTGCCGGCCTGCAGGCAGAGGATCGTGGGGCCAGCGATCTTCGGCAGGCGATCCGGCCGCATGCGTCCCTGGCCGTCCACCGGCACCCGCAGCACCCGCTTGCGGCCGAGCCCCAGCAGGCCGAGCGACTTGACCAGGGTCGGGTGAACTTCCTCGCCCACGATGACCGTGATGGGCGGCGCACCGAACAGCCCCTCGGCTTCCACGGGCCATCCTGCCTGCTCGAGCACGCGATGGCGGGCCGCGGCGAGGGCGGTGAAGTTCGCCATCGTCGCGCCGGTGACGAATGCGCCCTGGGTGGAGACGGGCAGCCCGAATAGTTCCTTCAACCACGCCAGCGCCAGCGCCTCGACGTGCGAGACGCCGGGCGTGGCGGTCGACAGCGCCGCGTTCTGGTCCCAGGCGGTCGCGAGCCAGTTGGCGGCCACGGTCGCAGGCAGCGCGCCGCCGATCACGAAACCGAAGAAACGCGGGCCCGCCATTGCCATGGTGGCCGGCCCCACGAGTTCGTCGAGCCGCGCGAGCACGCTCGCATCGTCGACCGGCGTGGCCGGCAGCGGCCCTGCCAGCGCAGCGAGCCGCGAGACGGCCTCGGCCGCCGGCGCGACCGGGCGCGTGCCGAGGGATTCGAGATAGCGGATCGCGCGCTGTGCAGCGTCCTCGAGGAGCGCGCGGTGCGGGCCCGCGGCGGCGCGACGATCGGGGCGGGTCATGGCGGTGGCGGCGGGGCGGGTATTTCGTCCCCGATGGAAGACCTAGCCCACGGGGCGCCAGCGCGCACTGCCACGGCCGCCCTTCACCCGCTTGACATCCATCTGCACCGTGACGGACTCGGGGTTGTAGAACAGTTCGTAGTATTCGAGCAGCGCGCCCCTGGTGTCGCGTACGGTGCGGCGGATGACGAGCACCGGCGCGCCGATCCCGACCCCCAGCTCGCGCGACAGCACGTGGTCGGCTGCGACCGCGCTGATCTGCTGGCTGCCGACCGCAGGAACGAGGCCGGCCTTCTCGAAAACCAGGGTCGTTGGCTGGTTCGTCAGGTGCGCCCTTGCAAAGCGCGGCGCCAGGCGCTCGAGGATGTAGTGGCTGATGACCACGAGCGGCTTGCCGCGGTGCGCGCGCGAGCGCTGCAGCAGCAGGACGCGCGGGCCGAGTTCCGGGCAGGCCGCGAGAATGCGCGGCGGCGTGGCAATCATCGCGTGGTGCAGCACCCGGGCCGTGGTCTTGCGGGACAGGGCGCGCAGGTCGCCCAGCAGTGCGCCGGTGTCGGTCGTGGCGACTGGCTTCACCCGCGCCGCCCCCTGGACGGTCGCGTAGGTACCGCTGCCGTGGCGACGCTCGATCATGCCCTCGGCCGCGAGCCGGGCCAGCGCGCGGCGCACGGTTGTGCGCGACAGCTGCGTCCTGTGGGCGAGATCGGGTTCGCTCGGCAGGGCGCCGCCCGGCGGGATCGTGCCGTCCGTGAGCTGCTGCTGCAACATCATGTAGAGGCGATGGTGCAGGGCGAGGCCGTTGGCCTTCGGGCGTCCCCCCTTTCTTCTCATGGCACCATAGTACCAGTGGGGGAGCGAAGTTGTATGTTTATCGAAGTCCTGAGATGCCCGAGATGCGAGCGCGGCGGCCTGCGCGCCGACCGGTCGGCATACATCTGCACGCAGTGCAGCGCGGGGTTTCCCGTCATCGGCGGCGTGCCCTGGCTGTTTCGCGATCCGCGCGGGGCCACCGCGGAATGGCGGGCGCGGCTCACCCTGTTGCTGGCGGAACTGCGGGCGGATGCCGAGGGAACCCGTGCAGCCCTCGCCAGCCAGGACCTGGCCGCCGCCACCCGCGAGCGGCTGTCGCGGGTCGCGGCGGCACTCGAGGACCATGGCCGGCGCGTGACACAGCTGCTGGAGCCGCTGCAGGTCCACGTCGGGGCGGCGGACCGCGATGCGCTGCGCGCGCTGCGCGCGCCCCTGCCGGTGTCGCAGGGCCTGACCAACTATTACGTCAACATCCACCGGGACTGGGCGTGGGGCGACGCCGAGAATGCGGCCTCGCTCGACCTGCTGGACGCGGCCGGTGCCGAGTCGCTCGCGGGGGCGCGGGTGCTGGTGCTTGGCGCGGGGGCCGGCCGGCTCGCCTTCGACCTGCATCGCCGGCACGCGCCGGCACTGACGGTCGCGATGGACCTCAATCCCCTGCTGCTGGGCGTTGCGGTCGAGATGTACGCGGGACGCACGCTCGAGTTGTATGAATTCCCGCTTGCACCGCGCGGCGCGGCCGATCACGCGCTGCTGCGCCGCCTGCGGGCGCCGGCGCCGGCTGATGAGCGCCTGCTGGTCGTTGCGGCGGATGCGATGTGTGCGCCGTTCCAGCCCGGGGCGTTCGATGTGGTCGTCACGCCCTGGTTCGTCGATATCGTGGAGGAGCCGTTCCCGGCGCTCGCCGCGCGCATCAACGCGCTCATCGCCGACGGCGGGCGTTGGCTCAACTTGGGGTCGGTCGCCTTCGCCTTCACGAGCACCCAGCGCCTGCTGCAGTACAGCCTCGAAGAGGCCCTGGGCATCGTGCAGGGTGCCGGCTTTGCGCCGCCCGCGGTGCGCGAAGCCTCGCTGCCGTACATGCAGTCCCCCGCCAGCCGGCACGCGCGCATCGAATCGACGGTGGCCTGGACCGCGCGCAAGCTCGCGACCGTCGCGCCGCCGCCCGCGCGCGGCGTTCCGCCCTGGGTGGCCGACCCGACGCAGCCGGTGCCGCTCAACGACGACCTGCAATCGCATGCGCGCGCGACCCGCATCCACGCGTTCATCATGTCGCTGGTGGACGGGCGCCGTTCGCTCAACGAGATGGCGGGCGTGCTCGTCGAGCAGCGCCTGATGAAACCCGAGGATGCCCTGCCGGCGGTGCGCGCCTTCATGCTGAAGATGCAGGAGGACGCCGGACGGCGTATCAATGTCTGATGAGTGCCGAAATCATCCCCGTGAAGATCGCCGGACCAGCCGAGACATCCCGTCCGGCTCCCGATCGCCTCCTCGCCGGCGATCCCGTGCAGCAGGCGTGGAACGCGTTCACCGACGTCGACGAACAGTTCTACGTAGGCCACTGGTCGAGTACGCGAGGGGTGTGGCGTGTGCGCTACACCGAGTGCGAACTCTGCGTCCTGACCGCGGGCCGCGTCGAACTCGTCAGCGAATCGGGAGCGCGTGCGGCGTTCGGTCCCGGCGACGCTTTCGTCGTCCCGGCGGGCTACGCCGGCACCTGGGCGGTCCTCGAGGATTGCACCAAGATCTATGCGATCTTCGCTCCACGCACTTGATTGGTGCGTATAATCGCGCCAAGGGGTCTCGTTTGCGCCACTGTGGCTGGCACGCGTGTTGCTGGTGCAGGCGGTGTGCTACTCAATCGAGGGAGGATTCATGAACCGGATCAAGAGAACATTGGCGCTGGTCGGGCTGCTCGGTGTTGCGGGCGCGGCACAGGCGCAGTTCAGTTCGACCGTCACGGCGGTCAGCGACTACGACTTCCGTGGCATTTCGCTGAGCGCCCGGGACCCTGCCCTGCAGGCGAGCCTCGACTATGCGTTTGGCGAGACGGGCTTCTCGGTCGGTGCCTGGGCCAGCAACATCGACTACGGCGATGACTTCGACGGCACGCTCGAGCTCGACCTGTACGCGGGCTATGAGGCCTCGATCAACGACGACCTGTCCTGGAACGCGGGCCTCGTCTGGTACACCTATCCGGGTTCGGACAATACGGCGACGAAGTCGAAGATTTCGGCCTATCCGGAACTGTCGGCCGGGATCGACTGGAAGGGCCTCGGCCTCAAGCAGTGGTACGCGATCGACTACGGCGGATCGAACGACGATGCGCTGTATACCGAGGCGAACTACAGCTTCGCACTGCCGCAGAACTTCTCGCTGACCCTGCATGCGGGCTATAGCTGGGGCGACGCCTTCGAGGACATCGAATACCTCGACTACGGCGTCACGGTGGGCGTCGACGTCGGCCACTTCAGCCTCGCGCTCAAGCTGACCGGCACCGACTACAGCGGCGCCGACAAGGTCACGGACGACGTGTTCAACACGGAAGCCCGCGCGATCTTCTCGGTCAGCACCACGCTGCCCTGGGGCGAGTGAGGAACTGAGCCGGGTGCCGGATTCCCGGCACCCGCTCTTTTCAAAGAAGGCCCGCGAGGGTGTCGAAGATCTCGTCGATGTGCACCGGCTCGATGATGAGCGGCGGCGAGAGGGCGATGATGTCGCCGGTCGTGCGGATCAGCAGGCCGCGCTCGAAACACCTGAGATAGACCTCGAACGCGCGGGCGCCGGGCTTGCCGGGGATCGACTCGAGCTCGATGCCGGCGATGAGGCCGTAGTTGCGTGTGTCGATCACGTGCGGCCGGCCGCGCAAGGAGTGCACGGCGTCCTGCCACAGGCCTGACAATTCCTTGGCGCGCGTCAGCAATCCTTCCCGCCGGTAGAGGTCGAGTGTCGCGAGTCCCGCGGCGCAGGCGAGCGGGTGCGCCGAGTAGGTGTAGCCGTGGAAGAGCTCGATCGTGCCCGGCGGTCCCTGCATGAAGGCGTCGTGGATCGACTGCCGCGCGACCACCGCTCCCATCGGCACACAGCCGTTGGTGAGCCCCTTTGCCATCGAGATGAGATCGGGCGTGACGCCGAATTCCTGCGCGGCGAACGGTGCGCCGGTGCGGCCGAAACCCGTGATCACCTCGTCGAAAATGAGCAGGATGCCGTGCCTGTCGCAGATCGCGCGCAG
>CAZRLI010000005.1:0-25032 GCA_964600535.1 uncultured Steroidobacteraceae bacterium
GCGTCGGTCTCCGAGGCTCCTCAATTCGAGAATGGCCTGCGTGCGCAGCTCGGCAAGCTGTTTGCGGTTGCCGAGGCCTATCCCGACCTCAAGGCGAATGCCTCCTTCCTGCAATTGCAGGGACGCATCACGGATCTCGAGACCGGCATCTCCGACCGCCGCGAGCTCTACAACGAAAGCGTCAACCTCAACAACGCGACGCTCGAGCAGTTCCCCGCATCGATCATCGCAAGCCTGTTCGGCTTCAAGCCGGCGAAGCTCCTCGAGTTCGCGGACGCCGAGAAGGCGGACGTCAACATCAAGGCACTGTTCAACGCCTGACGCGCATGATCGGCTTCGCGCTTCTGCTGCTGCTCTTCGTGGCGGGCGTCTATGCGGCGGCGCTGTACAACCAGCTGGTGCTCGTCAAGCACAATGTCGGCAAGGCCTGGGCCAATATCGACGTGCTGCTGAAGCAGCGCAATGACGAGCTGCCGAAACTGATCGAGGCCTGCCGCCAGTATTCGCACTTCGAGTCCGCCCTGCTTGCACGCCTGGCGAGCGCCCGCGCGGCGGCAGTCGCCGCACGGGAAGCCGCGAACGCGCGCTCCGTCGGGCTCGTGGAAGGGGCGTTGCGCGCGGACCTGGCGCGCATCGCCGCCATCGCCGAGGCCTACCCCGACTTCAAGGCCAACCCGTCGTTCCGGGCCCTGCAGGAACGGATCGCGGGCCTCGAGACGGCCATCGCCGACCGGCGCGAGTTCTACAACGAAAGCGTGCGCATCAACAACGTGACCATCGAGCGCTTCCCGGCCAGGTTGCTCGCCGGCTGGTTCGCCTTCCGCCCCGCCGAGCCGCTGCGGTTTGGCGATGCCTGACGAAGTCGAGGCATTCGCGTTCGCGGTGATCGCGGCGGTCAGCGGCTACGCGATGTGGCGGCGGAACATGCGGGCCGCCAACCTGATGGAGGGCACGGCGACCTCGCGGGTCGCGACGGCCGCCAAGGGCTATGTCGAGCTCGTCGGTACGGCGCGCACGGCCGGTGGCCTGCCGGTGCGCGACCCGATCGAGCTGCAGGAGTGCCTCTGGTACAAGCTCGTCACCGAGAAGCGCAGCTTCCTCAGTCGCAACCAGCAATGGAGCGTCGAGCGCCGCGAGGCGAGCAGCGAGCCGCTGTCGCTCGAGGACGGCACGGGCGCCTGCCTGATCGTGCCGGCCGACGCGAAGATAGACGAGGAGCAGGATCCCGATGTCGTCGTCAAGGAAAGCTCGAGGCGGCGTCACAAGATCTGGCGCATACGCGACGGGGACCCGCTCTATGCGCTCGGCTTCCTCGAGCGCCGGGCCCTCGTGCAGGCGGATGCCGGGATCGGCATGCTGCGGGTCTGGAAGCGCGACCAGGCGAAACTGCTCGAACGCTTCGACGCCAACCGCGATGGGCGAATCGACGCCGCCGAGTGGGAAGCTGCGCGCCGCGCGGCGCTCGAGCGTGCGACCGCGGATGCCGCCGCAGCACCCGACGCGCACATCGGTTACCAGCTGCGCCGCCCGGACGACGATCGACCGCTGCTGGTCTCGAGCCGCAACGAAGCCGAGGTGTCGCGGCGCGTGAAGTGGCGCTCGCGACTCGGCCTCGCGATGTTCGTCGGCGGTACCCTCTATATACTGTTCGCCCTGCGCCAGTACCTGCCATGAAGATCGAACTCACCCCCACCGAAGCGCGCGTCATCGGCTGCCTCCTCGAGAAGCAGGTGACGACGCCCGACCAGTACCCGTTGTCGCTCAATGCGCTGACTAACGCCTGCAACCAGAAGAGCAACCGTGAACCCGTGCTCGCGCTCGACGAGGGCGAAGTACAGCGCACCATCGACGCGCTGTCCCGCAAGCACCTCGTGATGGAGCGCTCGGGATTCGGCAGCCGGGTGCCGAAGTACCAGCAGAACTTCTGCAATACCGAGTACGGCTCGCTGAAATTCACCCCGGTCGAGCTCGGCATCGTGTGCGAACTACTGCTGCGCGGGCCGCAGACACCGGGCGAGTTGCGCGGGCGCGTGCCGCGCCTGGCGACGCTCGCCGATCCGGGCGACATCGCGCTCGCGCTGCAGGCCCTCGCCACCCGCGACGCCGGCGCGATCGTCGCGCGGCTTGCCCGTGAACCGGGGCGGCGCGATGCCTGCTGGACACAGCTGTTCACGGGGCCGGTCGAGGCGGGCAGCCTCGAGGCAGGCGCAACGGATGCTGGCCCGACGGATGCTCGCGACGGCGAAGCACCGCCCGCAGCCGCGCCCCCCGCCAACGCGGCGGTCCGGCTCGCGAAGCTCGAGGACGAGGTGCGCGCACTGCGCGCGGAAGTCGAGGAACTCAAGCGCCGCGCTTGAGCGCCCTCAGGCCTTCGGTGCCGACCAGGGCCGGTACGTGGCGCGGAATTCCGCCTGGGATTCGCAGCGCGCCACCAGCGCCGCGAGCGCGGGATACGCCGCCACATCGAGCGCAGTGGCGGGAGACTCCACGAGGAAGGTCGTCACGACCGCCGCGGTGATGTCGGCCTGCGTCTGGCGTTCTCCCGCGAGCCAGGCGTCCGGGCCGCACGCCGCGCACGCGGCATCCAGCACGGCCACCGCACCGTGCATCTGGGAACGGCAGCGCTCCAGCCACGGTTCGTGGCGCTTGGCGGCCGGCCGGAACGCGCCCTCGTAGATCTGCTCGCGGCCCTTCTCGGCTGCGCCGATGGTCAACGCGATCAGCTGCAGTACCCGGCGCCGGGCGGCACCACGCGCCGGCATCAGCGAGCGCCCTGCAGCGGCTGTCTCGTCCAGGTGATCGAGGATTGCGGCCGACTCGGTCAGCACTTCGCCATCGTCGAGCACGAGGGTCGGCACGCGCCCGAGGGGGCTGTACTCGCGAATGCGCGCGAAGTCGCGGCCGACCGACCAGTCGAGGTGTTCGAAGGGCATCCCGTAGCGCATCAGGGTGATGGCCACGCGCCGCACGAACGGCGAGTCGTACATGCCGATGAGTTTCATGAAATGGGCTACGATGAACCTCGGTAATGCGCGGAGTGTGGCAGTTTTGGGCGTTTGCATCGAGTCACTGGCCTACTATCCCGTGAAGGGCTGTCGCCGGGTCGAGTGCGACAGCGTGGAGCTGCTGCCCACGGGCCTGTGTCATGACCGCGAGTGGGTGATCGTCGAGCCGGGGGGGATGTTCATCACGCAGCGGACCGATGCGGTACTCGCAACGCTCGCGCCTTCCATCGATGCAGCCGGGCAGGCACTCACGATCGCGGCGCCGGGCCGTGCGACGCTGCGTGTCCCGCTCGCCTGCCGTGGCGAGCGGCGCAGGGTGCGCGTCTGGAAGGACGAGTGCGCCGCCGACGACCAGGGCGACGAGGCTGCCGCGTGGCTGGCCGCCATCGTGGGCCGGCCGCTGCGCCTGATGCGCTTTGCGGTCGATGGCGAGCGCCACGCGAATCCCGGGTTTGCGCACGGCGATTACGCGCCGGTGAAGTTCGCCGACGCATTCCCCGTGCTCGTCACGCAGAGCGCATCGCTCGCCGCGCTCAATGCCGCCATCGCGCAATCGGGCAAGGCGCCCGCCGAAGCGCCGCTGCCGATGACCCGCTTCCGTCCGAACATCGTGCTGTCGGGCCTCGCCCCCTTCGATGAAGACCGCATCGACCGGCTGCACATCGGAGAGGCCGTGCTGCGCCTGGCGAAGCCGAGCACCCGCTGCATCGTCACGACCACCGACCAGGACTCGGGCGTCCGCGGCATCGAGCCGCTGCCCACGCTCAAGCGCTTGCGCTGGAACGGCACCCTCAAGGGCGTCACCTTCGGCGAGAACGCCACCGTACTGCGCCCCGGCAGGCTGCGGGTCGGCGATGCGGTGGCGGTGACCTGGCGCTAGCCGCGCAGGAAGCGTGCGAGCAGCACGAGCGCCCAGGTATCGCGGCCGCAGTATTCGAGCAGGGCGCGGGACAGCGCCGCGCGGCGACGATCATCGGCGCGCCCTGCGCGCAGCTCGAGGAAGGCCAGTTGCGCCGCTTCTCCGTCCTGCACGCTGCCGAGCGTTTCGTAGGCGAGCTCCGGCGCGATCGTCGGAATCACCGCCTTGAGCGACCACGAGCCCTGCAGCCGCGGGTCGTAGTAGACGCGCCGGGTGATCGGCAGCAGGTCGACCAGCCTGGCGGCGAGCGCCCGCAGCGCCGTCGCACGGGCCGGCGACAGGCGCGCCACCAGTTCGATCACACGGGCCTCGAATCCCGCGTTGTAGGCATACACCGGCCCCCCGGCCGGGACCGCGGCGAGCAGGGCATCGGCGAGCGCGTCGAAGTCGCCGAAGGCATCGATCGCGAGATACTCGGCGTGCCCGACCTCGCCACCCGCCTGCTCGACGTGCAGCGACCACTGGAAGGGCAATTGCTCGTAGGGCCGGGTGCCGACGACCCCGGGCACCGCAAACGCGATCGTCTCGAAGTCGAGGTAGCTGCGCGGAAACGGCGCTGCGCGCAATTGCGCCGCCCCGGCGCGATCGAGGAAGACCTCGCCGGCACGCACGCGTGCGTCCCTGTGCGTGGCCCGGTCCGGCGGCGGCGCGCCCCGCGAACAGCGCGCGATGAATGGGCAGTCGTAGGGTGTCGTGCAATGCGGGCCCATCGGGACGACGGGCGCGGCGGGTTGCGACATCAGCCGCTGCAGGGCGACCGCCTGCTCGCCCAGCGTCGGCAGCAGCGCCTCCACCTGTTCCGTGATGTCCGCTTCGGCGAGCAGGCCGGCGAACTCACCCGCCTGCCGCAGCGTGAACTGGTTGTTGACGTACCCGATGAGCACGCGTTCGACCGGCACCTGCGCGCTGCGCAACACGAGCGCCTGGAAGGCGGCATCCGGCACGTGCTCCGGCTTGACGCTGGTGGATGCCTTGATCTCGACGAGCTCTGCGCGACCGCGGTCGCGGCGGAGCACGTCGGCGATGACGGCGAAGTCGCCGTGGCGCACCGCCGGCTGGTGCAGCACGGGCGCACCGCCGCCGGCCAGCGCGCGCGTGGTCTCCGCGATCGCGGCGGGCATGCCGCGACCGCGTGCGATCACCCGACCCGGCCACAGCCGGCGCACGAAGTCGTCGAACGCGCGGCCCTGGAGCATCGCCATGCTTTCGGGCGCGTGCGTCTCGAGCGGCTGGTTCACCTCGAACCACAGGCGCTTGGTGCATTGCCTTCCCGCCATGAAGCGGGACTTCGTGAGCCATGCCATGCCTGCCTTTATACTGGTACGCGGCTGCTTGCGGCAGGCAGTTGCACCGACGCCGTGGGCCGACCGAGATGGCGAACCCCGCAGCCCCGCAAGTCCCTATGCTGAACGCATGATTCGCCACCTGGTCCCCATCGGCTGCATGGCACTCGCCGCCGCCACCTCGCAGGCGCAGGTCCCCATGCCGGCGCCACCGCCGGCCACCGCCCCGCCGACCGAGGAAGTGATCGTCACTGCCCCCGAACCCCGCTACGTCGCACCGACCTTGCGCGACCGAATCGGCCGGGTGTGGGCTCCCGTCTACGTCAACGGCGAAGGACCGCTGCGGCTGGTGCTCGATACCGGCGCCACGCGCTCGGCCGTGACGGCGGAGGCCGCCGCGCGCCTGAAGCTGCCGGTGCTCGAGGCACCGAAGGTCCTGCTGCGTGGCATGACGGGCGAAGCGCAGGTGCCGCTCGTCGATGTCGAGAGCCTCGAGATCGGCGACTTGACGGTGGAGCCCGCCAAGGTGCTCGTCGTGCAGGACGCCTTCGGCGGCGCAGAGGGCGTGCTCGCGGCGCGCGGCCTCAAGGACCGGCGCATCCTCATCGAATTTCGCAAGGACCGCATCGAGATCGTGCGTTCGAAGAACCAGCGTGCGGCCACGGGCTTCACCGTATTGCCGATACGGCTGATCCGCGGGCATGTACCGAGCGTACGCGCCGTCGTCGGCAACGTGGAGGTCAAGGCGATCATCGACACCGGCGCGCAACTGACGACCGGCAACCTCGCACTGCGCGACGCGCTCATTGCACGCCGCCGCATGGAGGAGAAACAGGACAAGCTGATCGGCGTCACCGGCGACATCCAGGAAGGCCCGACGAGCCGCGTGCCGCCGATCTACCTCGGGGACGTGCGGGTGAGCAACGCGCACATCACCTTCGTGGATCTTTACATATTCCGGCACTGGCGCCTCACCGACGAGCCCGCGATCATGCTCGGCATGGACGTGCTCGGCGTGCTCGACACGCTGGTCCTCGACTACCGGCGCAAGGAAATGCAGATCCGCCTCGTCAATTGACCGGGGCGGTCCGCCGGCATTAAGAACACGCCATGTTCGCGCGGCACCCTTGATTCGACGCAGGCGCAGGACTAGCCTCGGGCCTCCACCGTGCCGGCCCGGCACTCCCGCGTGTTGGCACGTCGAATGACTAACAACAGGGGACACAACATGAAACGCCACGGAAATTCGTCGCGCTGGCTCGCGGCGATCGGCGCCGCCTGTGTTTGCAGCAGCGCCATGGCAGCCACCGATGCCGACGTCCAGGTCATCGCACAGGGTCTCGTCAACCCGCGCGGCCTGGCGCTCGCACCGAACGGCTGGTTGTATGTCGCGGAGGCCGGCAGCGGCGGCAACGGCAATTGCCTGCCCTCGCCGGAGGAAGGGCAGCCACCACGCTGCTACGGGGAGACGGGCGCGCTCACCCGCGTCGACCCGCAGGGCATCGCGCCGCTGAAACGCGTCATCACCGGGCTGCCCTCGATGGCGGGCCCGGGCGGCTTCGCGACGACGAGCGGGCCGGTCGATGTCGACTTCTTCGGCATGAACGCCTACATCGTGATGGGCTGGGGCGGCGACCCGGCGCTGCGCGCCAGTGCGGGCCCGAAGGGCAGGCTCTTCGGGCAGGTGCTGTGGGCACTGCCGAACGGCCGCTACTTCCCGGCGGGCGACATCGCCGCGCACGAGGCGCACGCGAATCCCGACGGCACGGACATCGACTCGAACCCTTACGGCATCCTCGCGCAGCCAGGCCGGCGCCTGGTCGCAGACGCCGGCGGCAACTCGATCGTGTCGAGCGGCGTCCTGGACTGGCTATTCGGTCATCGGTTCACGCGCACCTTCGCGGTCCTGCCGCGCACGGCGGCGGACCTCGATGCCGTCGCGACGACCGTGGTCGAGGGGCCCGACGGCTACATCTATGCCGGCCAGCTGACGGGTGCACCCTTCTTCCGGGGTGCCGCGAGCATTTATCGCATCCCGCCCTTCGGTGGCACGCCCGAGCCCTACGTGACCGGCCTCACGGCGGTCGTCGACATGGCGTTCGACCGGCGGGGCACGCTCTACATCGTCGAGATCGCGAGCGGACTCGTGCCCGGACCCGGCGCCGACCCCGGCGTCGGCGTGGGCCGGTTGCTGCGCAAGCGCAAGGGGCATCCCGTGGAAGTCGTGCTCGACCAGGGCCTCACTTTCCCGGCGGGCATTGCGATCGCGCATGACGGCACGCTCTACATGACGAACTTCGGCATCTTCCCCGGCGGCGGCGAGGTGCTGAAGATCACGCTGGGCCACTGAAGCGGGCACCGCTGGCCCCCGGCCTCGCCTGCCTGGGCTCAGGCGGGCGAGGCCTGCTTCATCGCAGCCCGCAGCTGCCCGCGAACAGGCAGGCTCCGGAGCCTGACGCCCGTGGCGGCGAAGATCGCGTTCGCGAGCGCGGGCGCGGCGGTCGGTATGCCCATCTCGCCGCAACCCGACGGGCTCGCGGCCGAATCGATGATGATCACTTCGATGTCGCGCGGCATCTGCGCGAGCGTCGCCAGCGGGTAGGTGTCGAAGTTCTCCTGCTCGACGCGCCCCTCCCTGATCGTGATCTCGAGGTTGAGCGCGGTGGAGAGCCCGTCGATCGTCCCGCCCTGCATCTGCGCTTCGATGCCGAGCGGATTGACCGGCCGGCCACAATCGATCGCGCACACCACCCGCTCGATGGAGAGGTCCCCGGCTGGCGAGACCGCGACCTCCATGGCATGGGCCGCATAGCCGCCGAAGGTGAAATGCGCGGCGATGCCGAGGCCCCGCCCACGCGGCAGGGCGCGGCCCCAGCCGATGGCATCGGCGGCGCGCGCGAGCACCGTGCGCAGGCGACCGGTGCTGAATTTCGGCCCGCCATGGCCCGAATAGTCGAGGACCCGGTCCTCGCCCAGCAGCGCGAGCCGCAGCGCCAGCGGGTCCTGCTTCGTGGCATGCGCAACTTCGTCGACGAAACTCTGCACGACGAACGCATTCGCGGTGTGCGCCGGCGCCCGCCACGACCCGCGCGGAATGCCGCTCGACACCGCGTGCCACTCGAGCCGGTAGTTCGGCACGAGCTGCGCCGGGAAATCGTCCGGATAGAGCTCCGCCGTCCAGTGGTCCTGCGGCTGCACGCCGTCCCTGCGGTAGTACTTCGAAGCACTGGCGAGCCGATGGGTCCAACCCGCGACATGGTCCCTGGCGTCGAGCACGGCCGTGAGCTCGTGGTGACCGAAGGGGCGATAGAAGTCGTGTTGCAGGTCCTCGTCCCGCGTCCAGACCAGCTTGATCGGCCAGCCCGTCGACTTCGAGACCAGTGCCGCCTCGGCGACGAAGTCATTGGTCAGCTTGCGGCCAAAGCCCCCACCCGAGCGCACCATGTCGACCGCAATGGCCGAGCGCGGCAGTCCGGTGACCTGGCTGACGACGCGTTGCGCGCCGGCCGGTTGCTGCAGCGGCCCGATGACCCGGGCGCGGTCCGCCGCCACGTGCACGAAGGCGTTCTGCGGCTCGAGCGGCGCATGGCTCACGAACGGGATCCGGTAGCGCGCGCTGATGACCCGGGCGGCATCGCGCCGGGCCGCCTCGAAATCGCCGGCCTCGTGGACGACCCGACCGGGCTTCGACAGGAGCTGCGCGCACTGTCGATCGAGCGCGTCGCTCGACTCGTCCGCGAACGGACCGCGCGTCCACGCCACCTTCAGCGCCTTGCGGCCCTTGAACGCCGACCAGGTGTCGTCAGCCACGACGGCGATGCCGGTCGCGAGGTTCGCCGTGATCGGCTCGCCCGGCTGCGGCCCGGGCACCACGAGGACAGCGCGCACGCCGGGCACGGCGCGCGCCGCCGAGTCGTCGAGGCTCGCGATGCCGCCATCGAAGTACGGACAGCGAAGCATCACGGCGACCCGCGCATCGGGCTCCTGCACATCGATGCCGTAGCGCGCACGCCCGGTCACGATGTCGATCGCATCAACGACGCGGCGCGGCTGGCCGATCACGCGATATTCGTTGGCCTCCTTCAGCGGCACCGGCCCGGTCGGCAACGCGAGGGTCGCCGCCACTGCCGCGAGCTCCGCGTAGGCAAGCCTGCGGCCATCCGGATGGATGACATGGCTGTCGCGCGTCGCGATGTCCCGCGGCTCGATGCCCCAGCGCTGCGCGGCGGCCTGCCGCATCAGCCAGCGGCCCTGCGCGCCGAACTGGCGCAGTTCGGCCCAGCCGTCGGGAATACTCGTGCTGCCCCCCGCGCCCTGCGGGCCCCAGCGCCAGCGCGGCGAGGCACCGGTGAAATCGATGCTGAGTGGCAACTGCTCGACCGTCACCCGCGACCAGTCCGCATCCAGCTCCTCGGCGATGAGCATCGGCAGCGAGGTCTTCACGCCCTGGCCGATCTCGGCGCCGGTCGCGCCGATGACGATCCGGTTGTCGGGTTCGATGCGGATCAGGAAGCCGAGCGGATTCCCGGGCGCAGGCGGCGCCTCGGCGGCGCGCACCCTGCGCGGCCAGGATGGAGCGAGCAGCAGGCTGCCCGAGGCCGTGAGCGAGGCCTGCAGGAAAAAGCGCCGCGAGAAGTTGTCTCGCGACGCGCTCATTTCATCGCTCGCGCGGCGCGCGCGATGGCGCGTCGGATCCGCACATAGGTGCCGCAGCGACACAGGTTGGTGATCGAATCGATGTCGGCAGGCGCGGGGTCGGGTGTGTGCCCGAGGAGCGCGACGGTTGCCAGGATCTGCCCGGCCTGGCAATAGCCGCACTGCGGGACGTCTTCCTCGAGCCAGGCCTTCTGCACCGGGTGCAGGCCGTCCTTGCCGAGGCCCTCGATCGTCGTGACCTTGCGGCCTGCGAGCGCAGCGACCGGCAACAGGCAGGAACGCCGGGCCGCGCCGTCGACGAGCACCGTGCAGGCCCCGCAGAAGCCACCGCCGCAGCCGAACTTGGTGCCCGTGAGGTGCGCGTGGTCGCGCAGGTACCAGAGCAGCGGCATCTCGCCGTCACCCTCGAAGTCCCGTTCGTCGCCGTTCACGCTGAAGCGGATGCCCACGGTCCGCCGAGCATACCAACCCATCGTCGACCCGCGCAGTCGCTTCGTCCCGCGGCGCGCTCGGCCCACCCGCCGCACCGGGCGCGGCCATATACAATTCACCGCAGGCGCGGCGCGCTGACGCGAACGACGGAGGCTGGACTGGTGTTGGTACGCCCGCTCCTTGACGGACCCCTGGACATCGTCGGCGATGTCCACGGCGAATTCGATGCCCTGCAGCAGCTGCTGGCCCGCCTCGGGTACGGCGGGAACGGCGAGCATCCCGCGGGTCGCCGCCTCGTGTTCGTCGGCGATCTGTGCGACCGCGGGCCGCAAAGCGCGACAACGCTGCGATTCGTGGCCGACCTGGTGCATCGCGGGCTTGCGCAGCTGACGCTCGGCAACCACGAACTCAACACGCTGCGCCTGCAACGCAAGCCAGGCAGCGAGTGGTTCTTCGACCCGCAGGGCCGGGCGCGGGTGGCCGAACATCGGGATATCCTCGACTTCCTCAGGGCGCAGCCGCTCGCGCTCGAGCGGCCGGACCTGCGCGTCAGCCACGCGGCCTGGGTCGGTCCCGCCATCGCGGCCCTTCGCATGGAGACGGACGACGCGGCGACGGCATTTGCCCGCCATGAAGCGAGGGTCACGCGGGAGGCTGCGCATCGCGGGCTCGCGTCGGCCGCGCAGGAAGAGAGCGCCCAATGGCGCGAACACATCGGTGACGAGCACGCGCAAGTCCCCTTGTTGCGGCACACCGGTCTGCTCGATGAATTCCTGCAGGTTGGGAACCCGTTGCGACTGGTTTCATCGGGCGTCGAACGGCTGGCGACGAGGCCGTTCTTTGCCGCGGGCAAGTGGCGGTTCGTGGACCGGGTGCGCTGGTGGCGCGAGTACCCGGACCGGGTGCCGGTCGTGTTCGGCCACTACTGGCGGTGGTGGGACCCCGCAGCGCATGCACTGTTGAGCAAGGGTGAGCGCCTGCTGTTCGAGGGAGCAGGGCCCGCGGACTGGCTGCCCACCCGGCTGGGCACGGAGGCGATGTGCATCGACTACAGCGTCGGCGCGCGCTTCAAGGAGCGCAAGCTCGGTCGCGCACCACCCTACAGCGGCCGCCTCGCGGCGCTGCGATGGCCGGAGCGCGAGCTGGTGTTCGATGCCGCGGCAGGCCGGCCGGCCTGCGACGGCGCGGAAATCCCTTGCGCGCCTCCTGGTACGGCCGCTCGCCGGAGCTGAATTCTGCTACGGTGATGTCCCATGACGGTGCCCGCCCCAGACGCCCTCCTCGCCCTGCGCGACGCCTTGCGCGAATTCGCCGACGCGCGCGACTGGAACCAGTTCCACTCGCCGAAGAACCTCGCCGCGGCGCTTTCTGTCGAGGCCGCGGAACTGCTCGAGCACTACCAGTGGAGCGAGACGGCGAGCGATCCCGCGAAGGTGCGCGAAGAACTCGCCGACGTGCTGCTTTATCTCATACGCCTCGCCGACAAGCTCGACATCGACCTCGCGGCCGCCGCGCGCGACAAGATCGCGCTCAATGCGGCGAAGTATCCCGTCGAGAAGGTGCGCGGCAGCGCACGCAAGTACACCGACCTCTGATCAAGACGACAACACCATGCCCAATATCTACGTCCTCATCGACTTCGAGAATGTCCAGCCCAAGAGCCTCGCGGCGCTGCGTGGCCGGCCCGTGCACCTGCGGGTTTTCGTCGGCAGCCAGCAATCCAAGGT
The DNA here is from genome assembly GCA_964600535.1 of uncultured Steroidobacteraceae bacterium. Taxonomy (GTDB): domain Bacteria; phylum Pseudomonadota; class Gammaproteobacteria; order Steroidobacterales; family Steroidobacteraceae; genus CADEFQ01. The sequence continues at coordinate 12,023 of CAZRLI010000005.1, forward strand.
GCCCTTCGACCTTGCGCAGACCGTGCAGGCGCTCGGCACGCAGGCGGAATACGTGCAGATCGCCGGCACTGGCCGCAACGCGCTCGACCTGCACATCGCCTACTACATCGGTCGCCTCTCCGCGCAGCACCCCGATGCGCAGTTCCACATCCTCTCGAGGGACCGCGACTACGACGTGCTGATCAAGCACCTCAATGCGACCGGCGTGCGGTGCCGTCGCACGGCGTCGCTCGACGACATTCCCGCGCTCAAGGCACCCGCTCCGCAGAAGCCTGCGGCCGCACCGCGCAGCGAATCGGACCCGCTCGCCGGCGTGATCGCGCACCTGCGCAACCTCAAGGCGTCGCGGCCGCGCAAGTTCAAGACGCTCGCGAGCACGCTGAAGGCGCGCTTCGTGAAGGGCGGCGGCGATCGCGAGGTGCAGGCGCTCGTCGAGGCGCTGCAGCGGCGCGGGGTCGTGCAGGTGAGCGGCACGAACGTGACGTATCAGCTCGACGCGTGAAGGCCACCACGGGTCCGGACCGGCGGCGGAACCGATCAGCCGGTCGTTCGATGCGACGCGCAGCGGCGGGCAGGTAGGCGAGCCGCCCGCCACGGCACATCAGCGCCGGAACATCATCCACAAGCCCACGACGCAGAGCAGGATCCCGCCCGCGTTCACGAGCGAGATCTTCTCGTTGAAGAGCGCGACGCCGAGCAGCAACAGGGCGAGCGCCGCGGCCGATTGCGTGACGACCTGGCCGAGACTCACCTCGAAGCCGCTGCGATAGAGCAGCAGGAAACCGACATCGAGCCCCGCGATCGCCACCGCGAGTGCGAGCGCCGTCCAGTTGAGCTGCGGCAGCGCCGCACGCAGCGGCACGGCGGCAGGCGTCAGCAGGTACACGAGCACGAAGATCGCGGTGACGCCCGCGTAGGTGATGGCGAGCGACAGGAACGGGTTTACGCCCGCGGGCGTGACCTTGAGCACGACGTGGTATCCCACCGTCGCGACGACGGCGATCGACAGCCAGAGCCACTGCATGGGCGCATTGTGGCGCACTCGCGCCGGGTTGGGCATGGCCGCGATCGCAACCCTGCGGCCCGCTCCCGCATCCAACCCCGGTATGCGCGGCCTGCCCTTGCTGTTTGCCCTGCTGTGCGCCACGCCGGTCCTTGCCGTGGTCCCGTCCTCCGCGGCGCCGGCCACGATACCGCGCCTCGGCGCTGCGATCGCGATCGATGGCGTGCTCGATGAGCCCGCGTGGCAACAGGCAGCCAGCATCGCCGTCGACAACGAGATCGAACCGGGTGACAACATCCGGGGGCCCGCGACGGCGATCCTGCGCATCGGCTACACGAGCGATGCGCTGTACCTCGCCTTCCACGTGCAGGTACCGGATCCCGCGCGGATCCGCGCGCACCTCACCGACCGTGATGCCGCGGGCAAGGACGATTTCGTCGGCGTGATGCTCGACACGTTCGACGATCGGCGCCGCAACTATGAATTCTTCGTCAATCCGCTCGGCATCCAGATGGATTTCGTCCGCGATGAGGCCACCGACGATGAGGACGATTCATGGGACGGGCTGTGGAGCAGCGCCGGACGGATCACCACGCAAGGCTACGACGTCGAAGTCCGCATCCCGTTTTCGACCTTGCGCTTTCGCGGTGGCGAAGGCGCGCGGCACTGGGGGCTGATCGCGTTCCTCAACTATCCGCGCGACCTGCGCCACCAGATCGCCAACGTGGTGGTACCACGCGGCAACAGCTGCCTGCTGTGCGTGGCGGCCCGGGTGGAAGGCATGGCGGGCGTTCAGCAGGGCCGGAATGTCACCCTCATGCCGACACTGACCACCACCGATGCCCAAACCCGCGACGCGGCCGGCGATGACTGGCGCGGCGCGGGCACCACGATCGAACCCGGCCTCGACCTGTCCTGGGCGCCCACGCCGGACCTGACCCTCAATGCGACGTTGAACCCGGACTTTTCCCAGGTCGAGTCAGATGACGCCCAGCTCGACCTGACCAGCAACTTCGCGTTGCTCTTCCCCGAGAAGCGCCCGTTTTTCATGGAAGGCGCGGACTACTTCAACACCCAGTTCAACGTGCTCTATACCCGCCAGATTGCCGATCCGGATTTCGGCCTGCGTGTCACCGGCCGCACCGACCATGGCGCCTACGGCGCCTTCGTCGCCCGCGACGCCGTGACTTCGCTGCTGGTGCCGGGCGTCATGGGTTCGGGCTTCACGGAGATCGACCAGCCCGCCCAGGTCGCGGTGGCACGCTACCGGCACGACCTGGACGCCCACACGAGCCTCGGGGTGATCGCCACCGCTCGCCACGGTGACGGCTACCACAACGACATGGCCGGCTTCGACGGCCGCTGGCAGAACGGCCGTCACCGGTTCAGCGCCCAGGTGCTGCGCAGCGACGCCGGGTACCCGCTGGCGCTCGGCTTGGAGGACCCGTCGCCCTCCGGTACCGCCTGGCGTGGCGAGTACAACTTCGACAGTCGCAATTGGGCCTTCGACCTCGAGCACGAGCGGGTCGACTACGGCTTTCGCGCCGACCTTGGCTTCATCGGCCAGGTGGGCTATGACAAGTCGCTGCTTGGCGGCGACCACCTCTGGTACTTCGACGGTGCCAGGATCAACCGGGTGCGACTGCACTCGGATTTCGACACCACGCACCGCTACGACGGCCAGTTGCTGGAGCGTGAATTCGAGACGAAGCTGACCCTCGACGGCCCGCGCCAGAGCAGCTTCGGCATCCACGGCCTGGCGCGCAAGCGCCTCTGGAACGATGTGCTGTTCGACGAATCCTACATCAACCTGTTCGTCGACCTCGTCCCCCGCTCCGGCATGGACATCGGCGGCAGCCTTCGCTTCGGCCCACAGATCGACCTCACGGCGACACGCAAGGGCCAGGGGCGCTACTTCGACATCTACGGGAATTTCCGCTTCGGCCGCGGCCTGAGCCTGGATGTCGACCTGTTCCAGCAGGGCCTGCGCCGCGACGGCGGCACGGCGTTCGAGGCCACGGTGCTGGACACGCGCTTCGGCTGGCAGTTCGACCCGCGCCAGCGGCTGCGCATTGCCGTGCAGGCCAGCAACATCGCCCGCAACCCGGCGCTGTACGCCACGGCCGTGGCCCGTCGGGTCCGCGATGTCGGCGCGCAGTTGATCTACTCGTACAAGATCAACCCGTCGACTGCTCTCCATGCAGGCGGCACCCTCGGCGGCTTCCTCGACGACGAGCATCCAACGCTGTTTGCCAGCAGCCGGGGCGTGTTCCTGAAACTGAGCTACGGCTGGCAGCCCTGAGGGCACGCACGCGTTGCGACTGGCGCGAGCACCGCTGCTCCCTGCCATTTCAACCGGGAGGGTCCCGGTCGCGCGGCCGGCGGCGGATCAGGCTGATGCCCGCCCCCGCGAGGAAGACCAGCGGCACGATGACCTGGCCGAACGCCGCGGCTGTGCGCAGCACTTGCGGCCCTGCAACGGCACGCAGCGCGAAGTACGAACCGATCGCGCACGCGATGCTGATCCACCAAGGCAGGCGGCTCACGAGCTCGAACAGCTCCTCCTGCAGGCTCGTGTGCCGCGGCCGCGGTCGCATCAGGCCGCCTTGCCGCGCAGCTTCTTCCACAGCGCCGCACCGCCCGCCGCGCCGGCAACCAGGAAGACCTTGGCGAACTTGGCAACGAAGGCCGCGATGATCGCGAAGAGCCCGAGCTTCTTCGCCGCAACGCCCGCCACGAGCGCCGTGAGGCCGTATGCCGCGACCTTGTCGGTCCCTTCGTTGAAGTCGGCGTAGGCCTTGCCGGGGTTGAATGACAGTGCCCCCAGCAGCGCGTGCGCAGCGGCCTTGTCGGTTGCGATATTGTCGCTGCTGGTCACGAGGTTCATCGTGATGTAGCCCTCGCGCCCGAGCATGTAGGTGTTGTAGTTGATTGTCTGTGCATCGCCCGGTGCGCTGCCGGTATCGTGCGCCGCGACGGACCATACGAGCCGGTGCGTCGCGGCATCGTAGGCGGGCTTTTCCGCCCAGCCCACGATCTCGAGTTCGCCGACGCCCAGCTCGCGGCGACGTTCATTCTGCGCCTGCGTGCCTTCCCTGAGGCTGGCGAGCAACTCGTCGACCTCCCAGTCCTTCGCATCGTCGTCCTTGATGTAGCCGGAGGCCTCATATTGCGCGACCACAAACCAGTTTCCCTCCTTCCCCGGGAAGACCAGCCCGAGGAAGCGATCGTCGTGGCTGTTGCCGTAGGCCTCCATGATCTGGTCGGCCTGCGGCCGCGGCACGTACACGTAGCCTTCCGGCAGCCTGAGCGTCGCCTGGCCGATCCACGGCACGTCGGCGGGTCCATGCAGGGCCACCTTGCTGGCGGCGGCGAAGGCGGCGTCGACGGCGGACGGTGGCGCGGTGTCAGTCGGCGCCGCAGGCCCGGCACCGGCCGGGAATGCTGGCGCCAGGAAGATGGCGGCCACGACGAGGCGGCAGCCGCGAAATGCGTCACTCATGAAGACCCCCGTGGCCCCGTCCCCGGAGCGCTTTGGCGGGGGATGCTATCACCTGCGCAGCCTCCGCTGCCCGCGCGGCTTGCGGCCGGTCACGATGCGCGTACGCTACCGTCCGTCTGACTCGACGAACGACTGGCCGGCGCCGCGCGTCGTGGAGGGTTCGCCATTGCCTGCACCTGGATACCCCGCTGACATCACGCGCCGCGATTTCCTGAACGGCGCCGCGCTCGCGATCATCGCGGGCCTTTCCCCGGCCGAGCTGTACGCTGCGGCGCGCGCCGGCGCACCCTACCCGCCCGCGGGCCACGGCTTGCGGGGCTCTGCGCCCGGCAGCTTCGATGTCGCCCATGCGCTGCGTGACGGCCGCCGCTTTGATGAGACCGGTGTGTCCTTCGCCGAGCACTATGACCTCGTGGTCGTCGGCGCCGGCATCAGCGGGCTCGCCGCGGCCTGGTTCTACCGGCGCGAGAAGCCCAATGCACGCATCCTGCTGCTCGAGGCGAACGACGACTTCGGCGGCCATGCGCAGCGCAACGAATTCGAGGTCGACGGCCGCCGCCTGATCGGCTACGGCGGCAGCGAGGCACTGCAGTCACCCCATTCGCTCTACAGCAAGGAAGCGCTCGGCCTGCTGCGTGCGCTCGGCGTCGACATCGATCGCTTCGAGACGGCGTTCGACCGCTCGCTCTACCCGGGGCTCGGGCTGTCGCGCGGCATCCTCTTCAAGCGCGAGAGTTTCGGTGTCGACAAGCTCGTCACCGGCGACCCGACACGCATGGTCGCCGACGACATTGCGCCGGATCGCATGAACGCGCGGCCCATCGCGGCCTTCGTCGCCGACTTTCCGGTGTCGGACACGGCGCAGCGACAGCTCGTCGAGCTCTACACCTCGAAGCGCGATCCGCTCGCCGGCAAATCGCGCGCGCAGAAGGAAGCCGCGCTCGAGCACACGAGTTACCGTGATTGGATCACGAAGACCTGGGGCTTCGACGCGCAGGTGGCCGACACGTTCCAGGACCGCTCGCACGATTTCTTCGCGAGCGGCATCGATGCCGTGCCGGCGGGCTGGGCGCGCGAGACGGGCTATCCGGGGTTCGCAGGCCTCGGGCTCGGCAACGGCGCCGACAATGCGGAAATGGACGACCCGTACATCCATCATTTCCCGGACGGCAATGCGTCGATCGCGCGCCTGCTCGTGCGCTCGCTGGTCGCCGGTGTCGCGCCGGGGCGTGGCATGGAGGACATCGTGCTCGCGCCGTTCGACTACTCGCGCCTCGATGCCGCGGGTGCGCTCGTGCGGCTGCGCCTCAAGAGCACGGTGGCGCAGGTTCGCCAGCGGGACTCCGGGGCGGTCGAGGTCGCGTATGTGCAGGAGGGCGTCGTGCGCGGCGCCAGCGCCAGGCACGTCATCATGGCCTGCTACCACTCGATGGATCCCTATGTGCTGCCCGGGCTGCCCGCGGCGCAACGCGAAGCCCTCGAGCTGAACGTGAAGATGCCGCTGGTGTACGTCAATGTCGCCGTGCGCAACTGGCAGGCCTGGGTCGCGCGCGGCGTGCACGAGGTCACGAACGCCATCGGGTTCTATTCGCGCATCAAGCTCGACTATCCGGTGAGCCTCGGCGACTACCGCTGCCCGCGCTCGCCGGACGAACCTATGCTGCTGCACCTCGTGCATGTGCCGACCGTGCCACTCACGCCGGGGCTCGACCCCCGCGTCACGCTGCGCGCCGCGCGCGGCCGGCTGCTCGCGACGCCATTCGATACCTTCGAGCGCGAGGCACGCGACGAGCTCACGCGGATCGTGGGTCCGGGCGGCTTCGACGCCGACCGCGACATCGCCGCGATCACGGTGAACCGCTGGGGCCACGGCTATTCCGGCGGCGACAACCCGCTCTACGACCCGCCGCGCAAGGGCCCGGAGCCCTACGAGATCGCGCGCGCGCGCTTCGGCAGCATCGCGTTCGCGAACTCGGACTCGGAGTGGGCCGCCTATGCACACGCGGCGATCGACCAGGCGCATCGGGCAGTCGGGGAACTGCTCCCGGCCTGAGGCACCGCGCGAGCGCCCGCCCCGCCCTCACTGGGCGGCGAGCGCCTCGAACTCCGCCGCGTGCACCGCCTTCAGCGCCGCGCACAGGCCGATCGACTCGACGGTACGGCCGACTTCCAGCGCGCCCGCGCCGATCTCGCGTACCTTCGCCTCGCCGAAGGCCTTCACTTCCGCCTGCGCAGCCGGATCGCAGAACTGCCCACCGAGCTGCAGCAGGAAAGGCTTCGCGAACGTGGAAGTGCGCGCGCCCAGGGCATCGAAGTTCCGCTGCACCCAGTCCCAGGCCGCCTGCCGCTGCCCGGGCTGCCGCATCGTGAGCGCGAGCATCCCGAACACTTCGCCGAGCGGCACCGCCGGGTCGAGCGCGACCTGCTGGATGACGGCGCCGAACTGCGGATCATCGGCCGATCCGAGCGCAAAGGCGGCCTGGCTGCGCGCCAGCGCGTCCTCGCCGTGCAGGGCCGCGACCATCGCGTCGAGCACGCCGGGTGCGTGCTCCTGCACGCCCACGGCCCAGGCACAATCGCGCAGCCCGCTGTCGATCGAGGCCGGATCCTTCAGCGAGCCGGCGGCTGCCGCGGCGAGCTGCGCGCGCAGCTGCGGATCGCGCGCCCCGAGGGCGACGATGCCGAGCAGGCTGCGTCGCAACAGCCGCAGGTCCGGGGTATCGGCCGCATTGCGCCTGGCGTCGAGCGACGCGCCGATCGCGGCGAGCCGCGGCGCGTACACTTCGCCGAGCCGGCGGCGCAGGACCGCGCGCCGTGGTTCGTCGGCCATCCGGTCCATCAGGTCGATGAGCCCGAGGCCGAGCAGGGTCGAGGCCTGCCGGTCAGGGTGCGCGGCGAGCGCGGCCATCGCATCGAGATAGGCCGCCAGCGTCACGCGGCCTGCGGCGAAGCCGCCCTTGATGCTGTCGGCGAGCACGAGCGCCTCGCGATCGGGCAGCCGCGGGCCACGCGCGAGCAGCGCCGCCGCATCCGGAGCTGCGAGCGCGAAGCGGTAATAGCCGGCACCGTCGGCATTGGGCATCACGGCGCGGATCGCGCCGATGTCGCGCGGCAGGGCGAGGGTCGCGCCTGCCTCCCGCATCAGCGTGCAGCGCTTGCGTTCGCCCTGCTCCCCGTAGAAGCGCAGGCACAGCGGGATCGCCCAGCGCTGGCCCTGTTCGATCGTCGAACCGGCCGGTGCATAGCGCGACTGCGCGAGCGCGAGTCGCCCGTCCGCCAGCCGCTCGACCGTAACGAGCGGCAGGCCCGGCTGCTCGACGAACGAGCGGAATGCGTCGCTGACCGCGGGATCGCCCGCCGCGCGCCCGATCGCGGCAAAGAAGTCGCCGGCCGTCGCGCTGCCGAACGCATGCGCCGCCAGGTGCGCGCGCACACCCTGCTGGAAGCGCGCGGCCCCCATGTAGGATTCCATCATCGCCAGCACGCCGGCGCCCTTGCTGTACGTGATGCCGTCGAAGGCGCTCGCGACCTGCGTGTTGTCGTCGATCGGCTGGCGGATCGGGCGGCCGACGCTGCGCGAATCGGTGTCCATTGCCGACAGCATTTCCTCGGTCAGCGCGGTTTCCGGCACGAGGTCGGGGCGCAAGCGGCGCGCGGTCTTGATGCCCAGCCACTGCGCGAAGGCTTCGTTCAGCCACAGGTCATCCCACCACGACGGCGTGACGAGGTCGCCGAACCACTGGTGCGCGAGTTCGTGTGCGATCACCACGAAGGAGTCACGCAATTGGCCGGGCGGCGCATCCGCTCCCATCAGCAGCAGGCTGTCGCCGTAGAAGACGGCACCCGCGTTCTCGATCGCGCCGCGAATGCCCGGCGTCGCAACCTGGTCGAGCTTGCCGTACGGATAGGGGATGCCAAAGTACTCCTCGAGCGCGAGCAGGATCTGCGGCGTGTGCTCGAGCGCGTAGGCGAGCTTCGGCCCCTGGCCGCGGGTGGCCACGCCACGCAGCGGGATCGGCGCGCGCTGCACGCGCTGCGCCGCGATGGGCCCCGCGCCAACCACGTCAAGCGGCCCGACGGCGAGCGCGAGGAGATAGCTTGGCAGCGGTTGCGTCGGCGCGAACTCGTGGCGCACGAGGCCGCCGCCCAGCGCGCGCTCCGCGGCGAGCGGAGCGTTGGCGATGACCCGATCGCCCTCGGGTGCGATGACGATCACCGTAAACGGTGTCTTGAATCGCGGGTCGTCGAAGCCCGGGAAGACGCGGCGCGCGTTGAGCGGTTGCATCTGCGTGAACGCATAGGACGCAGCGCCGCGCGCGAGCCACCCGAGGCCGGCGGCGCCGCGCTGGAAGTCTGCGGCATACACGATGCGCAGCGTCGCGGCGCCCGCCGGGAGCCGTTCCGTCGCATCGAGGCGCGCGACGCCGCGCAGCGCGTCCACTTCCGAGTAGCTCAGGGGCAGCGTGCGGCCGCCGCTGCGCAGGGTCGCCGACGTCACGCGCAGGCCCTGCCCGTGCAGCCAGATCCGCTGCGTCGGCGAGGCAATCCTCAGCTCGATGCGCGCATTGCCGCTGAACGCCCCCTGGCGCGGATCGATGTTGAAGGTGAGCTCGTAGCGCAGCGGTACCACGTCGTCCGATAGCGGACCGTGCGGATACTCCCCGGGCTGCGCGCCGTGCGCCATCGCGGCAACCAGCAGCCCCAGGGCATACAGGGCTGGCGGGACTCGGCGCATTGCAGGCACTCCCTCGCTGGCGGGCCGCGATTGTGCCACAGGCCGCGCGTCAGTCCCCGAAGGTCTTGCGCACGGTCAGCTCCACGTACGGCCCGATCCGCAGCGTGCGCGTCTCGATGAATTCGAGCGCTGCGCTGCCCCGCAGGCCCGCGTAGATCTCCCGCCGCCGCGTGGCGGCGCGGTCGGTGAGGTTCTTCACATACACGCGCAGGAACCAGCCGTCGGCAGGACGCAGCTCCGCGAACAGATCGAGCCGGGCACCCAGCCGGTCGGTCTGTACCTGGTCGAACTGATACTCCGTCTCCTGGTTCGCGAAGCGGACATCGAGGCCCCAGCGGCTCTTCCAGAACGGTACCTGCTGCGAGAAGTGCGCCGCGGCCTCGAGCGGCTCGTCCCCGGAGATCCCGCGTGACCGCCCGGTTGCCGGATCGGTGGCACGGCTTCTTCTCCATGTGCCCTGCAACTTCAGCAGTCCGCCCGTGATGTGAAAGCGCTCGAGCGGCAGGTCGAGGCCGAGTTCCAGTTCCTCGCGTCGTCCGGGGCCGATGTTGCCGACCGCGTCGAACGTGCCCTCCGGCCCCGTCACCGGCAGGTGATCGACGAGGTCTTCGATCTCCTCGTGTCGCGCGCTGAGCACGATTGCGCCCGCCCCGTCCATGAAATGCCGCTCCCAGGCCAGTTCGAGCCGCCAGGTCTTGTCGGGCTCGAGATCGGGGTTGCCCGCCGTGACGGTACCGGCTGACAGCGAGGCCGAACTCGCGAAGTCCCCGAAGTCCAGCTGCCCCACTTCGCGCTCGAGCAGCAGCCGCCATCGGTCGTTCCCGGTCGGGGCCCAGGACAGCAGTGCACGCGGCTTCGGGTAGAAGAGGCTTTTCGTGAGCGCGTGGTCGCCACTCTGTTCGAGTTCCGAGCGCTCGAAGCGCGACCCGGCCTCCAGTGTCCACTGCGGTGCGGGGCGCCAGACCGCCAGCAGGGAGGCTTCGACGCGTCGTTCCTCCACGCGCACGTCGGCCGTCGGCAGCGGCGCGGGCACGCCGTTCTCGGTGAGCGCGGTGTGGCTGTCGAGCACGTTCAGGGTGCCTTCGAGGCTGCCTTCGAGCGTCCAGCGGGCGCCGGCACGACGCAGCGTGCCCCGCAGGATCGTTTCACTGGTTCGTTCGCGGTTGTGGAAGAGCTCCGATTCGCTGCTCGCCACGTCGTCCTCGCGCTCCCCCTCGTCGTCATCGCTGTCGCGGCGGATGGCATAGGCCTCGAGCCCGAGCCGCTCGCCGAGCCGGCGGTCGTAGCGCAGGCCCACCTCCGTGCGTCGCTCATCCTTGAACTCGGCGCCGATGTCGATGCTGCGGATGTCCGCCGCGAAGCGCTCGCGCTGCCAGGCGACGTTCGAGCGCAGCGCACCGCCGGCCAGCGGCGTCTCGAGGCCAACGGCGAGTTCGGCGAACTTCGAGCCTTCGTACTGGCGATAGGCCGGATCGCGCAGCACGGTGCCGTCGGGCGCCACGCGCGGACGGTCGCCGACGCCATGCTCGTCGTCCCAGGTGCGATACAGGGCGCCGGAGAGCTCGACGCGATGGGCGCCACTCTCGCGCGAGTACTCGCCCGCCACGCGCGGCGCCAGGTAGCCGCGTTCGAAGGCGCCCACGCCGGCCTCCGCCGAACCGTGGGCCTGCGGGCCGCGCACGCGCACGACGTTGGCGAGCACCGCCGCGCCCTGCATGTCGATGCCCGGGGCACCGACGCGTATCACCTCGATGCGATCGACGGCGCCGGCGGGAATGCGCCGCAGGATGGCTTCGAGCGTCTCCTGCTTGCTCGCCGGCCGGCTGCCGTCGATCAGCACATTGCCACCGGCACCGGCGAAGCCGCGTACGTCGGCGTCGCCCTCGCTGAACGCGAAGCCGGGCAATACCGCCAGCATGTCGAACGCCGAGTAGGGTTGCACGCGCGCGAAGAAGGCGCCCGGGTAGGACGTGATCGGGTCGGCCGGCTCATCCGCCACGGCGGCGGCCATCACTTGGCAGCAATACAGTAGGATCCACGCGGCCTGTCGCATGGGGGCAGCATGCCGCAGGGCGCATTATCGGCGGATTACCCGCCCGGACTTTCCTGGAGATGCCGATGCCGAACGCCGTCGTGACGCTGTTTCATTCGCCGAACACCCGCTCGACGGGCGCGCTCAACCTGCTGGAAGAGCTCGGCATGCCCTATCAGCTGCAGGTGCTCGACCTGAAGGCCGGCGAGCAGCGCGGGGCGCCTTACCTCGCGGACCTCTGGCCGCAGGCCGGCCTCGCACCGCCGATCGGCGACCCCTTGCGCGGCCCGTACCTGCGCTGGCTCGTGTTCTACGGTTCTTCCTTCGAGCCCGCGATGGTCGATCGCGCCCTCAAGCGCGAGCCGGGGCAGGCGTCGACCATGCCCTACGGCGATGTCGACACGACCATCGGAACCCTGCGGCAGCAGCTCGCGCAAGGCCCGTGGATCCTCGGGGCGCGTTTCACGGCGGCCGACGTACTATGGGGAACGGCGCTCACCTGGATGACGTCCTTTGGCCTGCTGCCCGACGATGAGCCGTTCAGGAGCTACGTCGGTCGCTGGAACCAGCGGCCCTCGGTCGCGCGCGTGCGCGCGATCGACGCGCGGCTCGCCGGTCAATAGTGCGGCGGAATCTCGACCGCGGTGGCCGAAGCCGCGGTCGAATCCTGCGCGGCAGCAAGCTGCTGCGCGAGCTGCAGGTTGCGTGCACGCAGCTCGGCGAGGTCGCGCTGCTGGCGCACGAGTTCGTCGCTCAGCGCCTGCAGGGCGTTTTCCAGGTGCGCCACCTTCACTTCGAGCAATTCGATCCGTGCCTCGCCCATCGGGTTGCTCCTGTCAGCGCATCGCGAACTGCTTGCGCGCCTGCACGATGAAGGCCTGCGGGTCGTGCGGCGTGACGAGCACCTTGCGGTGCGCGAACTCGAGCAGCACGGCACGACCGGGGTCGGTCGCGAACGCGCGATAGCGGCCGAGGCGCCGGTTCCAGAACCAGCCCGTGATCGAGAACAGCCCGCCGTTGCCGAAGAGCCGCAGGCCGCCACCGGCCTCATCGGCGACCCCGCGGACGCTGCGCAACCCGTCGAGCGCAAGCGTCGTGTCGAATCCGAGCCGGTGCACGACCAGGCTGCGGCTCGTCAGCGTGTAACCGCGCACCATGAAGGGCAGCGCCCCGACGATCCCCAGCAGCGGTGCGCCCACCATGGCGAGGCGCCAGATCCAGAACTGCCGTGGGCCGGTCGCGAGGCCCAGCACCGGCATCAGCAGCAGCAGCGCGAGGCTGAAGGCCGTCGTCAGGCGCAGCCGCCTGCCCCACGGGGCGCCGTACTCCTGCTCCATGCTTCGCAGTGTACTTCAGGCTACGCTTGCCGCAGAGGTGAACCATGCGGCATCGAACCCCGTGGCGCGGGCCCCTGGCCGCCGCCGCGCTCGCCATTGTGCTCGTGAGTCCCGTCGCCGCGGCGCGCGAGAAGATCGGCCTCGTGCTCGGCGGCGGCGGCGCACGCGGCGCCGCGCACATCGGCGTGCTGCGCGCGCTCGAGCGCGAGCGCATCCCGGTCGACTACATCGCCGGCACCAGCATGGGCGCCATCATCGGCGCGCTGTACGCATCGGGTTACACGGTCGACGAGATCCAGGCAATCCTCGACGAAATGGACTGGGGCGACGTGTTCCGCGACGGCGCCACGCGCGACAACCTGCCGATGCGCGAGAAGGAGCTCGACCGCGCGCAACTGGTC